>JAMOPZ010000020.1 GCA_027064245.1 Campylobacterales bacterium | reverse complement strand
ATGATGGATGAGTCACATACAAAAGATGCTATGGATAAAGTTGGATACAAGATTGTAAATAGAAATGGAGCTGCTGCTGTTGAGATTGATGGAAAAGTATATACTCCACAAGAGATAAGTGCTAAAATTTTAGGTAAACTAAAAGCTGATGCAGAAAGTTACCTTGGTCAAACTGTAACTGATGCTGTTATTACAGTTCCTGCATATTTTAATGATGCTCAAAGAAAAGCAACACAAGAAGCAGGAACAATTGCAGGACTTAATGTTCTAAGAATTATCAATGAACCTACAGCTGCATCACTAGCATATGGTTTAGAGAAAAAAGGTGAAGAGAAAGTTATAGTATATGATTTAGGTGGTGGTACATTTGATGTAACAGTACTTGAAATTGGTGATGGAACTTTTGAAGTTTTAAGTACAGATGGTAATGCTTTCTTAGGTGGAGATGATTTTGACAATAGAATTATTGATTGGTTAGCTGATGAGTTTAAGGCAGAAAATGGTATTGATTTAAGACTTGATAAAATGGCACATCAAAGACTTAAAGATGAAGCAGAAAAAGCAAAAAAAGAGCTAAGTAGTACAACTGAAACTGAAATAAATCTACCATTTATAACTGCAGATGCAACAGGACCAAAACACTTAGTTAAGTCTTTAACTAGAGCAAAATTTGAAGCTATGACTGAAGATCTTGTAGAGGAGACTTTAAGACATATTAAAACTGCTATGAATGATGCAGATCTTGATACAAATGAAATTAATGAAGTTATTATGGTAGGTGGATCAACTAGAATTCCTAAAGCTCAAGAGGTAGTTAAAAATTATTTTGGTAAAGAGCTTAATAACTCTGTAAATCCAGATGAAGTTGTTGCTGCGGGAGCTGCAATACAAGGTGGAGTTTTAAAAGGTGATGTAAAAGATGTACTTTTACTTGATGTTACACCACTATCACTTGGAATTGAAACTTTAGGTGGAGTTATGACTAAACTTATTGAGAAAGGTACAACAATACCTGTTAAAAAATCTCAAGTATTTAGTACAGCAGAAGATAATCAACCAGCAGTTTCTATTATGGTAGCACAAGGGGAAAGAGAGTTTGCAAGAGATAATAAATCATTAGGTCAATTTGAACTAAGTGATATCCCAGCAGCTCCTAGAGGGGTACCTCAAATTGAAGTTACATTTGATATTGATGCAAATGGTGTATTAAATGTAAGTGCTAAAGATAAAGGAACTGGTAAAGAGAATAAAATTACTATTAGTGGTTCATCTGGATTAAGTGATGATGAGATTGAAAAAATGGTAAATGAAGCAGAAGCAAATAAAGAAGCTGATGCTAAGAAAAAAGAGTTAATAGAGACTAAAAATCAAGCAGAAGCTATGCTTCATAGCACTAAAAAATCTTTAGAGGAAAATAAAGGGGTAGTAAGTGCTGATGAAGAAAAAGCAATAGTAGATGCAGCAGCAGCTTTAGAAGAGGTTCTAAAAGATGAAAATGCAACTAAAGAAACTATTGAAGAGAAATTAAAAACTCTTACAGAGGTTTCTCATAAATTAGCAGAAGCTATGTATAAAAAAGAGGGTGGTTGTGCAGATGGATCTTGTAATACAGAGCAACCAAAGAAAAAGAAAGATGATGATGATGTAATTGATGCAGAAGTTGAATAAACTTCTGCATCATTTTATTATTTAATTTATAATAAAGAAAAAAAACTGTACAATTTTTAAAACTTAAAAAAATAAAGGAAGTAAAATGGGTAAATATATAGAATTAACAAATGAAAATTTTGATGCAACAGTAAGTGAAGGTGTGGCATTAGTTGACTTTTGGGCACCTTGGTGTGGACCTTGTAGAATGATCTCTCCAGTTATTGAAGAGTTAGCAGAAGAGTTTGAAGGAAAAGCAAAAATTTGTAAAGTAAATACAGATGAGCAACAAGAATTAAGTATGAAATTTGGTGTAAGATCTATACCTACAATTATATTCTTAAAAAATGGTGAAATAGTAGATACTATGGTAGGTGCTGCTTCTAAACAAGCATTTGCAGATAAAATCAATAGTTTATTATAATAAATATTTATTTTAGTGCAAAAAGGCTTTGAAGATTTTTTCTTCAAAGCCTTTTTTTATATAAAATTATGTTCGATTATAGTAAAATATTCTTATGAATAAATTTATTAAACTTTTAAAAAATTTCAATGAATTAGTGATGTTCCAGCACTCTATTTTTTCATTACCTTTTATATTTATAGCTATGGTTGTATCAGCTTCTGGGTGGTTTGGCTTTAAGCTTTTATTTTTAGGAACACTAGCAGCACTTACTGCTCGTAATTTTGCTATGGGATTTAATAGATATTTAGATAGAGATATAGATGCTTTAAATCCTAGAACTATCTCAAGACCTAGTGTAGATGGAAGAGTAACAGCACAACAAATGCTTATTTTTACTATACTTAATGCTCTTAGTTTTATTATAGTTGCATATTTTGTAAATAATCTTGCTTTTTATTTATCTGTTCCTATTTTAATTATTATTGGGAGTTACTCTTATTTTAAAAGATTTTCATATCTTGCACATATTATTTTAGGTATATCTTTAGGTTTAGCTCCTATAGCAGGAGTTGTAGCAGTGGAGCAAACTATAACTTTATGGTCTATTTTTTTAAGTATTGGAGTACTTTTTTGGGTAGCTGGATTTGATCTTTTATACTCTTTACAGGATATAGAAGTGGATAAGAGATTAGGACTTCATAGTATCCCTTCTAAATTTGGTGTAGAAAAAACTATGTTATTTTCAAAGATTATGCATAGTTTAACTATAATATTTTGGGGATTATTTGTTTACAGTGCAGGTTTAAATATATTTGGTTATTTAGCTATATTTGTATCTATAGTAATGTTAGGTTATGAACACTACTTAGTTAATAAAGATTTTACTAAAATAGATAAAGCTTTTTTTACAGTTAATGGTTATTTAGGGATTATTTTTTTTATATTAATTATATTTAGTCAGTATTAAAGTATGAAACAACTTGATATTATAAAAGCTACTTCAATACAACATCTAAGTATAGAAGTAACTTCAGTAATATCTAAAAAGTATTTAATAGATTTTTTTAAAACTCAATTTGACTTAAATGGTATAGTATATAATAATACCGATATGGTATATTATAATTTTATAAAATCATTAAAAATATATGAAATATTGCTGTTTCCTAGTATATCTTCTACTACGATTATAGAGCCACTTTTACCTAGCTATTATACAAAAGGTGGATTAAATATTTTTATTTTTGAATATTTTTTTGTAATATTTAAAGATAAGAATTTTTTTGCATATAAATCTATACAAAATAAACCAAAAGAGGATATTGTATTATATGTAGAACAAACCTATGATATATCAATAGATCATACTATAGTAGTAGATAAAAATTTATACAAAATATTATTAACCAATAAACCAAAAAAAATAAAATATATAAAATTAAGCAATAATATAGCATTTGGTAGTTTTATATTATTTGTTATAGTTTGTAGTATTATTTTTGGCTATTTATTTAATCTAAAAAACAATAAAACAGTCTCTTTTTCTCAGAATAATTTATATGAAAAATTAGATATGTTATATAAACAATATAACCCAAATATAAGTAATAATCTAATAGAATTTTTAAAATATTTAAAACTTTTTAAGATACAAGTAGAGCAAATAAATTACAGTAAAAAAAGTTTATCAACTGTATTGTTACAAAAGGATAAAACTAAATTATATGATCTTTTTGCAAAATATCAAAAAATAAAGATAAAATCAATTATATATGATAATGAAAAAAATCTATATAAAATGGATATAAAAATTGAATTTTAAACTATATTTTAATCAGCTAAAAGTGTATCAAAAGATTGAACTATATCTTTTAGTTATTATGTTTTATGGATCAATATTGTATTTTTATAGTGATATTTTTATTATAAAAAATACTAAAAATACAACTATAATTAAACATAAAGATATAAATAGTTTTAAAAATAAGATTGTAAAAAAAGATCAACTGTTTTTTATAAAATATATTGAAAAAAATATCAAAAAATACAATTTATTTTCAAATACTATAAAGATAAACAATAATACTATAAAAGTATCATTAAATGGTAAATATAATGATATTATAAATTTTATTAAAAATATAGAACAACATCTTATCTTAAAAAATATAATTTTACAAAAAGATAAAAGAAAAATAGTATTAAATCTAACTATAAAAATAGATTATTTTTATAATCTTTTAGCTTCAAATTTATCCGATACAAATGTTCCCAATCCTTTTT
>JAMOPZ010000019.1 GCA_027064245.1 Campylobacterales bacterium | reverse complement strand
TCAAGCATTTTCATCTTTACCAGTAATTGTACCAAATATACCAGCAGATCTTAGTAATTTGGCTTTTGTATTTGGAGTAACTTCCAATCCATAAATAGTAAATCATTCTGGAATATCTTTTAATTTTTTTGTACAACCATTTTCTAATGGAGCTTTATCTCATGTTTGAATCATATCTCAAACATTAATTCATTTCCAAGCTAACACATATCTTTTTTCACCATCTCTATAATTTATCAAAGCAATTCTTGCTGTTCTATATGGATCATACTCAATACTAGCTACCTTACCTGGAACATCAATTTTATCATATCTTCTAAAATCAATAATTCTATACAATCTTTTATGAGCACCTCATCTACTTCTAGTTGTTATCCTACCATGATGATTTCTACCACCTGTTGAACCTATAAATTTTGTTAAAGATTTTTCAGGAGTTGTTTTTGTAATTTCATCAAATGTATATCAAGTCATAAACCTCCTAGAAGGTGTATAAGGCTTATATGTTTTTATTCACATCTAATTTCCTCTCATTAAAATAAATTATAATTATGCAATACTATCTAATGTAGGCACTTTTTGTCATTCTTTAAGAGTAACAATTGCTTTTACATAAGATTTTCTTACTAATCATCTTCTTTGTCTTTTTTTGTAAGGTATTTTAATAATATTAACCTTCTCTACTTCAACTCAATAAAGAGATTTAATAGATTGTTTAATATCATTTTTATTACAACCTTTCATAACCTTAAAAGTCAATTTATTTTTAACTATAGTTTTTTCTTCTGTTTTAACTCTTTCTTTTTCAATAGTTCTACCTGACTTAAAATTAACAGTATATTTTTCTTTTTCCTTTTCTCATTTTTTATTTAAAACAGGATTTTTTACTTTAATTTCTTGTCTTAACTGATTATCAGACTTTTCAGTCTTTATAAAACCTAAGATAATATCAGAAGCTGTAAATTGACCTAATTTTTTAGGCTTTATAACTTTTTGTCATCTTCTTTTCAACTTTTGTCTATACAATCATATTTGCATCTTTTACAATATTATTTACTTAAAAAAGTATCTTCTATTTTTTGTAAACTATCCTTTAAAAATACAACTTTTTTAAAAGTCAATAAATCATAAGGATTTACATAACTTGCAAGGATAACCTTTACATTAGGTATATTTCTAAAAGATTTTGAAATAACCTCATTAACTTCAGGAATAATAATTAATGTTTTTTCTCCTGATAAATTTAATTTATTCAAAACTTCTACAGCATTTGCTGTTCTAATTTTGTCAAAATTATATGAATCTAAAGCAATTGTAGCATTATCTTTCACTTTAACAGTTAAAGCACTAAATAATGCTTTTCTTCTTTGTTTTTTAGGCATATTTTTTGTATAATTTTCACTACCTGTAGGTCAAAAAACAACTCAACCTCATCTTCTAATTGGAGAAGCAGCATCTCAAACTCTAGCATTACCTGTACCTTTTTGTCTATACAATTTTCTACCAGATCAAACTACTTCTCATCTTCATTTAGTTTGTGCTATATTTTTTCTAGCATTAGCCAATTGCATAACAACAAATTCATGCATTAATGATGCATTAATATTATTATCTGTAAATATAGCATCATTTAATGTAATTTCTTCTAATTCTTTTCACGCAGTATTATATACTTTTATAGAGTAACTCATCTATAAACTTTCTTAATAATAAATTTACATATACATCCTAATTAAAGAGTTTCTTGAACCAGGAACTGATCATTTAACTACAACTATATTTTCATTATTTATAACATGACTATCTATTATTTTAACATTTTTTAATGTTACATTTTTATCTCACATATGTCATGGTAAAGGATGATTTTTATTTACTCTTCTTGGTTTTCTATTACCAATACCTCATGGATGTCTTTTATACTTATTACCATGTGTTGCTGATAATCATGCAAAACCAAATCTTTTTACAACTCATTGATATCATTTACCTTTTGTTGTAGCTTTAATTGTAACTTCTTTCAACTCTTTAAGTATTTCAAATGACACACTATCACCAACATTATATCAATCAACAGAATCAACTTTAAACTCTTTTATATATTTATAAGTAGTTTTTCAGTTTTTTTCTTTCATACCTGCTCATACAACTATAGCAGAATATCAATCCTTTTCTTCTGTTTTAATTCTTATTATTTTTTGATCTAAGAATTTTAATAATGTAACAGCCTCTAATTTTTCATCTAGAAGTAATTGTGTCATTTCTTGTTTTAAACATAAGAAACCTCAATTTTCTATCATTTACTTTTTTTAATATATTAAACTTATCTTGGAAGATCAACCATAATTCCAACAGGAATTTGAACATTATTCAAATATTCAATAGTTTTTTCTCATAACATCTCTATATCTATTAATCTAGAGTAAGTAATTCTTTCAAATTGTTCTCTTGCATCTTTATACACAAAAGGAGCCTTTAATACTGTATACATTTTTCTTCTTTTAGGTAATGGTATAGGTCATTTAATTTTTGCTCATGACTTCAATAAAACTGATATTACCTTTGCAACAGTAGCATCTAACATTCTAAGATCATAAGATCTGAATTTAATTCTCATAGCTGGCTTATTATTTTTTTTCTCTACCATAAATGTTTTTCTTATAAAACTAAATCTTATAAAAGAACAATAAGCCCCTTACAAAACTGCAAGAGACTATATTATATAGTTTTAGTATAATTAACTAATTGTTATAATTATTCAACAACCTTTGTAACTACACCAGCACCAACTGTTCTACCTCACTCTCTAATAGCAAATCTTAATCATTCATCCATAGCAATAGGATATAATAATTCTACTATCATTTTTGCATTATCACCAGGCATAATCATTTCAGTACCTTCTGGTAAAGATACTGTACCAGTAACATCTGTTGTTCTAAAGAAGAATTGAGGTTTATATCATGTCATAAATGGTGTATGTCTACCACCTTCTTCTTTCTTCAATACATATACTTCAGCCTCAAATTTTTTATGAGGAGTAGCTGTACCAGGTTTTGCTATTACTTGTCACCTTTCTACTTCTTCTTTATCAACTCATCTTAACAATAGTCATACATTCATACCTGCCTCTGCAGTTTCATGCATTTTATGGAACATTTCTATACCAGTAACAGTAGTTTTCTTAATAGGTTTTTCCAAACCAACTATTTCTATTTCATCATTAAGTTTTATAGCACCAGATTCTATTCTACCTGTAACTACAGTACCCCTACCTTTAATAGAAAATACATCTTCAACTGGCATTAAAAAGTCTTTATCCATATCTCTTTCAGGAGTTGGAATATATGTATCCACAGATTCCATTAGTTCCCAAATACATTTAGCATCTCAATTTTCATCTGTAGGATTTTCTAAAGCCTTTAAAGCAGATCCTTTAATAACAGGAATATCATCACCAGGATATCCATATTTACTTAACAAATCTCTAACTTCTTCTTCCACTAATTCTACTTCTTCCTCGTCATCTACCATATCTACCTTATTTAAGAAAACAACTATATATGGAACATTAACTTGTTTAGCCAAAAGAATATGTTCTCTTGTTTGTGCCATAGGTCAATCTGTAGCAGCAATAACTAATATAGCACCATCCATTTGAGCAGCACCAACAATCATGTTTTTTATATAATCAGCATGTCATGGACAATCAATATGTGCATAATGTCTATTAGCTGTTTCATATTCAACATGAGCAGTATTAATAGTAATACCTCTTTCTCTTTCTTCAGGAGCTTTATCAATATCTTCGAAGTTTAATGCTTTAGCAAATCATTTTGTAGCTAAAACTTGTACAATTGCAGATGTAAGAGTAGTCTTACCATGATCTACATGTCATAATGTACCAATATTAACATGTGGTTTTGCGTTTGACATAGATTTAATCTATTAATAAATAAAAAGATTACGTAAATTATAATATTACGTAAATATTTAATAAAATATTTACACGAGTCTAAGTATGGTGGGCATAGATGGACTCGAACCATCGATCTCACGATTATCAGTCGTGTGCTTTAACCAACTAAGCCACATGCCCATAAATAGTCTCGGGGTAGCGGGACTCGAACTCGCGACCTTCTGGTCCCAAACCAGACACTCTAGCCATCTGAGCTACACCCCGATAATAATATGGTGCCGAAGGGCAGGATCGAACTGCCGACACAAGGCTTTTCAGGCCTCTGCTCTACCACTGAGCTACTTCGGCTAAAAGTTAATGTAAAGACTAATATAATAATATTATTTACAAAATCAAGTTATATTTTAACTTTATAAATTT
>JAMOPZ010000018.1 GCA_027064245.1 Campylobacterales bacterium | reverse complement strand
CGGAGCCATAACTTCAATAATCTTCTATAATATGACAATCCAAAAAAACGAATTAGTGAAACTTAGGTTTTTTTAGTTAGGATTATAGTAAGTTTCTCTACCAAAAATTTGAGGATAATATTTGAAAAATGGAGCAAGAAATCTTTTAATATTATTTTTTCTATTTTTTTATACAAATGGATATTCGAAAATTATTTATATTGATAAAAATTCAAATGACTTAAATATACTAAAAGACTCTACATATTTACTTGATAAAGAAAGTTCTTTAAATATAGAACATATTTTAAAAAATAGCCAAAAGTTCAAGAGTATAAAAACAGATTTTTTGAACTTTGGATATATCTTTAAAGATACTGTATGGATTAAATTTATACTTAAAAATAGTTCTAAAGAAAATATTTTAAAATATCTTGTGATCAATGAACCAAATATATATATACTTAATTTTTATACCTTAAGTGATGGGTATATTGAAAAAATAAACAATGGTGTTTTTTATAGAGAAAAATTTAAAAAAGAACTTTTTTTTAAATTTCCACTTGCTTTATCAACTAATGAAAAAAAAACTTTTTATTTAGAATTAAAACCTCTTACGCACTCTCTACATTTCCAATTAAATATTCAAAGTTATGAAGTCTTTAAAGAGCATGAAATATCTCATCAACTAGCTTTAACACTTTTTTTTAGTATATTGATAGTTGTTTTTATATATAATTTAAGCATAGCAATAAATAGTGAAAATAATATTCATTATTACTATGTTTTTTTTATATTTACAATTTTTATTCACCATTTATCGCTGACGGGTATGATTAATTATGTTTTATTTAAAAACTTAGAAATTCTTAGAGTTCAAAATTTTCTCCCTTTGTATTATTTAGGTATTGTTGTTATAGCAATGTTTTTATTTGTAAAAAAATTTTTAAACTTAGAAAAATATAAGTATGTATATAGACCATTACAATTAATAATAGCCACTGTTTGTTTGTTGATTGTATTTAATAGTAAAGAAAACTACTTACTATATATAATGACACCTTTAGCTATAGTTTTTGCAATATATTTAGAAATTATAGGAATATATCTTTTCTTTAATACAAAAGAAAAATATGCAAAATATTTTGTTTTCATTTGGGGATTCTCTTTAATGGGGATGGTCATAACAATGTTGTATTATGTGGGTGTCTTATCTAAACAAGTGCCATATCTATTTGAAACTACAATACTTATTGAAATTTTTTCTTTTTCTATAATTTTAGCAAAACAAATTGATCAATTTCAAAGAGAAAAAACGATTCAGGATAAAATATTACAAGAACAATTAAAATTGGCTTCAATGGGTGGAATGATACAAAATATTTCACATCAATGGAAGCAACCACTTTCAGAAATTAATGCAGTTATGATGAAGATTGATACTGATTATTATAAAAAGAAGCTAACTGAAAAAACTCTTGAAATCAATATTGAGAGAGTTGAATTATTAACACAACATATGTCTGATACTATTGATTGTTTTAACAACTATTTTAAGCAAAATAAAAAGACAGAGATAGAGTGTATCTCTGATACTATTAATCAATCTTTGAGTATTTTAGATACCCGTTTAAAAGATGTAAGAGTAAAGGTGAATATAGATGATATTATAAACTTAAAGATAAATGCTCAACACCTTATCCAAGTAATGCATATATTAGTAAATAATTCACTAGATATATTTAATCAAAAAGAACTCGTATATAAAAAAATATATATTACTGTAAGAAAATATAAAGATACAAGCATTATAGAAGTTGAGGATAATGCTGGAGGTATTGATGAAAAAAATATAGAAAAAATATTTGAACCATATTTTACTACGAAATTTAAATCTAATGGCGTAGGAATAGGACTTTATATGGCAAAAAAGATAGTCACTGATAGTTTAAATGGTCTATTAAGTGTATCAAATACAAAAGAGGGAGCAAAGTTTACTATAACGATATGAGAAAAATTAAACTATTATATGCAGAAGATGAACAAAAAACAAGAGAATATCATATTGAGTATATTCAAAGTAGATATGACTTTACAATATATGAAGCCAATGATGGAGAAGAAGCACTATCTATTTATAAAGAACAAAATCCAGATATTGTACTAACAGACATAACTATGCCAAAAATGACAGGTTTAGAACTATCTAAAGAGATTAGAAAAATTTCAAAAATTTCAAAAATTATAATTTTAACTGCACACTCTGAAAAAGAAAAGCTACTTCAAGCAATTAGTATGAATATGATAGACTATATTGTAAAACCGATTAAAAGGCAGCAATTAAAAGATGCTTTAGATACAGCGATACAGGTATTAGGAGACAACTTTCTCACAAACCCTCAGCATGTTTTTTTAGATAACAATTGCTATTACGATTTAGGAATAGAGGAATACTTTGTTAATAACAAAACCATACCTTTATCTAACTCTGAAAAAAAACTTTTAACATTATTATGTGAGAATTTAAATATACAGTTTAACTCATTTGATATTTTTGTACATATATGGGAAGATGAAGGAAAACAGTATAGCTCTAGCTCAATCAGAACACTTATAAAAAAATTAAGAAAAAAAATACCAAAAGGCACACTTTGCAATGTATATGGTGGATTGTATAAACTACAAGTAAATTCAACAATATAATAAATATGACTCTAAAATCAGATAAAGAATTACAGCTACAAGATATTAAATATAGTCAATTGAACTAAATGTTCACAATTGACACACAATATATTATTATAATCGCGCCTTTAAAAGATAAAAAACGCTAAAAGATGTTTTAGTGATTAGATACAAGGATTAAAATGCAAGGTAAAATATTAGATTTTAGTATTCAAAATAGTTCAGGGATAATATCCGCAGATGATGGTAAGAGGTATAACTTTAGTACAAGTGAATGGAAAAGTGACAAAAGTCCAAATAATGGTCAAATTGTTGATTTTTCCATTGATGGGGAAAATGCAACGGGTATATATTTAGTGCAAAGTGCATCTTCATCTGAAGGGAAAAGTAAAATAATAGCAGCATTGCTAGCATTCTTTTTAGGTGGACTTGGTATTCATAAGTTTTATCTAGGTTGCAATATAGCAGGTATAATTATGTTAGTTGTATTTTTAGGTGGATTTGTATTATTGGGTTTTCCAAGTTTTATAATTGCAGTAGTTGCATTCATAGAATTTATTATGTACCTTATTAAATCTGATGATGATTTTAATAGAATATATGTTGAAAACAAAAAGTGTTGGTTTTAGTAAATTACTAGAACTTGTTAGAAAAAATTTAGATACAAAAAAGGAAAAAAATGATAAAAAGTATAATTGCAATTAGTATATTAGGTATGGTGATGTTTAGTGGATGCTCAAGTACTAGTGATTCAGATATGCGTGAAGCAATCAATTCTGGAAATGTAAATGAAGTAAAAGAGTTAGCAAGCTCTGATGCTAGCTACTCTGTTATGAACCGTGAAAATGGTAAGCCACTTATGGAATTTGCCTTTAAAAAAGGTGGTACACAAATGGCTGAAGCACTTTTAAGCACAAAACTAACAGATAAAGATTTAGAGTTTTTTATACATAAGGGTATGCCTATGTGCTTGAGGACATCTAATCAAGATAAAGATTATTGTGAATGTAGTTTAGAAAAAGTTTATAGTAGTGTTAAATATTTAGATATAATTGATAATACTCGAGCACTAAAAGAAGCAATGACAAATGCAGCTAAAGAGTGTAAATAAATAATATGTTGTGAAGTTTTAATTTTGAAAAATATAATCCTAATTATATTATTATCATTAACTCTACAAGCACAACCATACACCAAACAATCAATCTTAGGTGTATGGGAAGTATCATCATTAAAACTAAATGGTTTTACTTCTTTTGGTAAAGAGTTCTCCACAAACCGTGGGGAAACTTACACTCTTCTTTTCAATAAAAGAGGATTTGTAAAAAACCAAACTACAAACACTATTTATAATTATGAAGTTATAAATGGAGAACTGAAAATCTACCAAACAAAAACTTACAAGTATTCAAATCAAGTCAAAGATACAAGACATTATGACTTATGGAAAATATCAGGAACTTTTGAAAACTGCTATAAATCTAAAATTATAAAGAAAAAAATGACTGGTTCTTATCGTAAAGAGGGTTATCAATGGTGTAAGGTTCAAAACTACCCTCAATCTGTCCTTACAAATACACAAGATTATAACTTTAAATAAATCATTAAAAAAAAGGGACTTAATGTATAAACCAACAATCAATTCAATTCTTAAAACAGCTATTTTAGGGCTTGCCTTATTAGTTATAACTGGA
>JAMOPZ010000017.1 GCA_027064245.1 Campylobacterales bacterium | reverse complement strand
CTTGAAATAAAAATTTTCTTTGTTTTGTTAAAAACTCTTTATCAAATATCTCACTTTGTAGTTTTAAAAATGGCTTTGCTCTTTGAGCTTGTAAAATCTCATCTGAAAAAGCAAATATTTTTTTACCCATTTCACGACTTACAGTTTCATCATTTGGTACAACTTGAGCAGAAAATAGTCCATTAAACTGTGCAGCGAAAAACAATGCTGGACGACCTAAGTAAAGCTGCACTTTATCTAAACTTTTTAGTGAAAAATCATAAATTTTTTTATAATCATTATTTTGTTCAAAATCATTAAAAATAGTATTAAACATAGATTTTATTTTTATATCTCTTTTATTACTATTTTGAAGATTTGGATTTACTACTCTTATATCCCACTCAAGAGCTACTGCTTTTCTAAAATGATCTTCATAATACTCCAAAGGGTGTCCTATTTGTATAGGGGTAGTTATACTCATCCAAGCTCTATCTACATTTGCCCACTTTTCTATTAACATATTTGTTCGTTTTTCTGCAAAAGCGGTAATTAATGTTTGAAGATACTCTATATATTGCCATTTTTGATTATATACATCATCTTCTAGTTCCATTAAGTTATCTACAAACTCCTCTAGGGCATCTATTACAGATGTAACTTCACTTTTAAATGCTTCTATATAAGCTGCACTTTTTAAATTTTCACCATCTTTTATAATCATAGAGTATGATCTATCTGCTTCTTGATTATCTACTGTTTTATCAAAAAGATCATTATCTCTTAAAAACTCCATAACTTTTGCAGTATCATTATCAAACTGTTTCATAAGTTCTTTGTTTATACCATTTATAATTTTAGCTGTCCATACACTTTGCCAAGATGACATAGCAACACCTACACTATAAACTCCACTAAAAATAGCTTGATAAAATGGGGATAAAAGATTTTGTTCTTTTATAAAAGCAACAGTTTGTTTATGTATATCTAACCAATAGTTTTTTACAAACAAATAAGCTTGCTCTTTTTTTATAATAATCTCATCTTCACTAAGACCATTCTTTTGTAAAACTAACGATAAACTATCATCTCTTAAGTTAACTATTCTAGTAATTAATGCCATAGTTAAATCATCATCTAAAACAAGATTTAACTCTTTTGCAAACTGTTTAATTAATCCTAATTTATCTTGTTCATTATTACTAAAATATTGATATAAGTTATTTATATTATTTTTTTTATCATCTAAATAATCATAAACTAATTGTAGATCTGTTAAGAAATTTTCTTTTTTCATTGTAAAAAGCTTTCCACTTTATTTGTAATTTGCTCTTTTGTAAGACCATTTAAAAGCCCATATACAAGTGCAGCTCCAGCTCCTACGCCCTCTTTTGCTTCACCATTATCATATAATTTTAATGCAGGATGGTTTGATAATGAAAAATCAAACTGACTATAATAAGCATCTATTTTAAAATCTAGCATCTTTAAAAGTGCTTCTATATCACTATAACAATCCTCATATACCCATTTTGTAGTACAAAGTGCTAATTTTGAGCTATCAATATTACCATCCATAGTTTTTAAAATAGAGTTTACTACTAAAAGTACACAAGCCATTTGAGTACCACCTGCTAATACTACTTTATAATCTTTTTGCATAGATCCTAAGATAAATCCAGCATTAAATAAAAGCATATTATCACATGTTACTCCTAACTTTTCAAAAAGTTCATTTTCTTGATTTGCTAAAGATAATGCATCTTCTACTACTTGAGCTTTTATACTATTTGGCACATCTTTAAAACTACTACTAAATTTGTCTTTTGCATCATATCCTAAAGCCAATGCTGTAGCTAAAGCTGTTGTAGTTCCACTAGGAACTGACTCTCCTAGTATCACATAATCACTTTTTGGATCATAATCTGTAGCAAAAGAGATACCTTTTTGAAATACCTCCATAGCATTTATAAAAGCCCCTTTATCTATAGACTCACTTGGATTTATATCAAAATTATGTATTTTAAAATGTTTAATATCAGGTACTATCTCAAGCCCTAGATTTAATAACTCTATATTTTTAAATGGTTTTAAAAGATGTACAGCTCTAGTAAGCAATGCTGGAGTTGGTACCCCTTTTGGAGTTTTGGCAATATTTTCAAGACTTCTTACCTCTCCTGTTGTAACAAACTCAGCATCTAAAGTAGGTGTTAAATGTAACATTCCTGGTATTCCAGCTTGTGTAATACCTGCTATATTTGCAGTTTTAGTGTTGCTTAAACTTAATAAAAAAGTTGCCTCTTTTCCCCTTAAACTTTCAATAAAATCTATATTTCCTATTATATTTTTTATCACTTTGATCCTTTTTTTTATAAAGATATATTTTCTAAATATTCTATTTGTTGATTATCAAACACTATAGCATCTATACTATAAGTTACATCTAAATTTTTGACTTTTAAGTAGTACTCTATACTTTTATAAAGTTTTCTTAATTTTGATGGTGTTATATTATAAATAGCTTCAAACCCACTACCACTTTTAACCTCTACAAAATGATAAATATCATCTTTTTTTGCAATTATATCTATCTCACCTAATTTTTTTGCATAATAATTTGTTTCTATTATAAAAAAGTTATTTTCTATTAAATAATTACAAGCTAATTGTTCAAAATAATCACCAGTTTGTTTTGTAGTTTCTTTTCTCACTATATATCCTACTTTGTATATTTGTATTATAAACTATTTATGATTAAATATCAATTTTATTCATTTTATATTTGAATTATTGCTCTATATAAGATTTCTTTAGATAAAATTCTTAAAAAATAATAAGGAATCAAATGATCTTAGATGATATTATAAAAAAAACAAAAGAAGATCTTGAAAAAAGAAAAAAAGAGTATAGTGTAGATTGGCTAGGAAGAAGTTTGGCATACAATCCATATCCACCAAGAGATGTAAAACCATATCTTACAGCAACTAAAGAAGAACCAATTAGAATAATTGCAGAGGTGAAAAAAGCAAGTCCTAGTAAGGGTATCATAAAAGAGGATTTTGATCCACTTTTAATTGCTCAAGAGTATAATAAAGCTGGTGTAAATGCTATATCAGTACTTACTGAACCACATTTTTTTCAAGGTGATTTAGAGTATTTAACAGGTATTAGAAGATATGTAGATACACCACTTTTACGAAAAGATTTTATAATAGATAAATATCAAATAGTAGAAGCTTTAGTTTATGGG
>JAMOPZ010000016.1 GCA_027064245.1 Campylobacterales bacterium | reverse complement strand
AATGACCCTTTAAACTTTATTTGTTGATTGTTTATTGTATCTAAGTTTTTGAGGTATTAGATATACTTATAATCAACTATTTTAGGGGTTATTCCTTTATGATGTGAATCCAGGTTTAATTAACTCTTTTCGTCTCTTGTCATATAGGTATGCTCTGCTCATAGCATTCTTTTTTTGCTTGTGTGATTGATACTTTTCTATATAGTAAGAGCCTTCCTCTTCTTGTATTTTTTCACCATTGGCATTAGTCTCTCCTAGTTGAAAGTAATCAATATTTGGTGACCTATTTATACATACTGCTAAATACTTATCTATAGCAGCTTTTATATCCATAGCAACATCCAACTCAATTAATCTAAAATCAATGTTATATGTATTTAGAAAAGCGGTAATCGTTCTAATTAAAAGGAGAGAAGCATCATCCTTTATTTTGTTGTATCTCTTTAAGCCATAAAAGCTAATGTTAAGATAGTAGTAATCTGAATCAAAGCTAGTGTCATTTATATAATACCCTTTAGCAATAGTTCCAAGTGTCGTTTTACCGTGTTGTAGTTTCGTAATCTGATAATATTGAGTGCTATACTTTTTATCGTATTGGATACCAACTATATTTCTCTCCTTAAGACAATCCATGAGTGCATTAGACAAACTATCTCTTTGCTCTCTATTGTCACATTCACATCTTATACCTAATGTATCAATGTATGTATTTACACTTTGACCTGTTTTCATATTCATCTCTTTTTTATCAATGTATAAGAGTAAATATAGAGTAGTGTTTATGTTAAAATGTAGTCATATATCAGTAGTGTAATATTAGTAATAATGCTATTATCTCACACCTATTATATAACTTCTATTTATCGTAATTTTAATCTAACTTATTCTTATCATTTAAGATGGGTTAGCGAAAATTTATTTCATTGTAATTAGATTTTGATGTGCGATTGCTTATCTTACTTTAGTAATAGATTTTTGTATTTATAAGGGTGCTTATCTCTAGCTATATCCCTAGAGATTACTTAAAACATGTTCTATGGTTATTATATGCTTTTTTACTGAGAATAGCCCTGAGAAGCCTATGAGGTGGGCATGAGAAAGTTCTGAGATTGCTTGAGTAGAGTATGAGACTCTTTAAATCACAATTATTTCATATGATTTAAAGACTTAATTAGGAGGGAAATTGATTGTTTTTGTAGAGTGATAAAGATGTTAGTTTTGTTCTTTTTCTTTCTTCTTTTTATCTTTATATTCTTTGCTTCTTTGTATGCATTTCTCTTCTTCACTCTTGCTAGTAAAAGTAAATTTATCTAGCTTCTCTTGACTAGAAATCACAGTAGCACCATCAGGAATTTTTATATCTTCTGCTAGTTTATAATCTGCTATCCTGTATAGATCTTTATTACCTGTTTCTTTACCACCTGAAGGTATTGAAAATAGTACATCTTTTTTGCCATCTTTTGTTAAAATTTTAAGTACTTTCACTTCTTGTCTGAACATCTTATCTTTTATTTTTAATCTATCCATTAAAGGTTTATTTGTTTTAAAAGGTAGCTCATTTATTGCATTGTAGTATAGATACATATCTTGACCAATAAAGTATCCATCATCTTTATTAAAAGCATATTTTAAGTGCTCATAAACATCACCACCTTTTTTATCTTTAGTTCCATAGACTTTTTCAAAATAGTCTGTATCTTTATCTTTAATAGCTTGTATAAAATCATCAAGTCGCTTATTTATATCATCTTTATTTACATTAGAAGATTCATTACCTTTTAGAATTTGACGAGCTTCTGTATCAACTTTTGTTAAAGCATTTTCACTAATTATTTTGTAGTTTACTAATCGGTCTGTAAAATTATTTAAATCGCTATATATTGCATCTTCAAGTTCTGCCTCATCTTCAACATCAAGTTTTTGCATTATTGTGTCAATATTATTTATCTCAATAACTGTACATTTTGATAAAACTTTTTTTAGATATGGAGCTGGATTTTTTGCAGTAATAAGTATTTGTCCATGTATATAAATCTCTTCATTTGTATCAGTTGTAACTGATGGTTTGATTAGCAAATCTTTAATAATTAGTGCTAATGTTTCATCATCAAACATTGTGTCTGGATCATCAATATCACCAATGTGAAAAAACAACTTATCTTTAGCAATTTCAGATACTAATGTTGTATCACACTCTTTGTCATCTATCGTAGTACAATATTGTTTACTAAAAATTTCTTTGATAATTATATTCCAAAAAATATCTTTAGTTACCTCTTGCTCTCCCAACAAGACTAAAGCAGTTTTTGACTTTTGAAGGTTTTGAAAATAGTAGGCTAACCAGTTAATTATATAATCAGATAGCTCTTGATTCTCTTTTACAAGATGGTATATAAAATTTTCTATAAAAGTTTGTTCTGTACTAGCTGTGGCAATAAGTTGGTCTTGTTGGTACCGTTTTATAAGATAGTCGTTAGGTACAAAACGATTTCTAGTAAAAAAGGAATCATTATCATTTTTAAAAAATTCGTTATTCATATCTACTTTAAAAACATCATCATCTATTGTTTTAATTTCATTTTCAAAGAGTAATATTTTTATAATATCGTTTGATTTTTCGTTTATACTTAATTTTTGATTATTTATACCTTTGAGTTTTGATACCAAAACAATTTCCATTGCATAATCAAGCACATCATACTTATTGTTATTCTTGTAATGTATTATCTTTTCTTTTAAAGCTCTAGTTAATAAATCACCTAGCTCCTTACTATCTACTTCACTTATACTACCGTTAAGTTTTGAACGAAAACAATACTTTTTTATTCTAGTATCGTACCATAAAGCTCCACCATTAGTTTTTAGGATATCCAACACTAGATTTTGTAGATAAAAAATTTCTTTCCATTCTTGATCATTTTTCCATAGTTGATAATTATCTTTATGGTTTTGCACTAACATATCTGTATTTAATCTATTGATTGCATTATTATACTGTTTAATATTATAAGATCCTAAGAAATTTCCAAAGCTATCTACTACTTGTCCTATATTATTATTTTCAATAACTACTAGTTGTTGTTTGTTTTTCCCCATTTCATCATCCTTTAGTAAAAGCCAATTAGGCTCCGTTTCTTGTCTTATTTTTAGTTCATTTTTGTAGGCTTCTTGGTCAAGTTCTTGATCTTTTTCCGTATAAATATTATCAAACTTTGTAAATTCATCATACTGAGTGTAATGATTTAAGTTAGACAACATATCTTTATATATTTTAATCTTGTTTTTGAAATTAAAGATAAAGCATATATCATAGTTTTTCCAATAAAATTCCTCTAACATTAACTTTATTGTCATTAGTGTATAAAATTGAGGATAGTGATCACTTTGTGTAGGAATTTCTATCGGTTCTTTGAATAAATCATCTATTTTGCTAATGATGTAGTTTTCATATATTTGCTTAAATAATTTAATTTCATCATCTTCAAGATGTATTCCAAAAATAGTGTTGTTGTGTATTGTACTTAACATATCGTATAAAGGGTATTTAAAATTAACTTTAGCACTCTTTGGAGAGTTTGTAAAATCAATTTCAAAGCTAATTAAATTTTTAGAAAAAGAAGTGGCACTGAGTATATTAAAGAGATTGTAGAATTTAAATTTTGTATTTTTCGTTGGATTTGATAAATTGTCTAATTGAGGGGTATCAAACGCATTAGTGATATAAGTAACTATTGTTCCATCTTTTGTAGTAATAATTTTCCTAAAAATATTAAAAGTTAAATTTCTTAAATATAGATGTATAGAATCATCTATTAGTAAATGACTGCAAGATTCTTTAAGTTTAGTTAGAGGATGAAATACAATTATAGGTTTCTGGTTATAATATAAATGCATATCGTCTATTCTAATCATTTGCTTATTATCACAAGTGTACATATAATCATTTTTTAAATTTTTATTCAAAATGTGTAGTAAATTATTTTGTTTAATACTCTTTAACCCTAAGAAAGCCATAACATTCTGATAAAATGATTTTCTGAAAAAATTATCATTCGACAATATCTTTCTCCATATTTTAAAATTTATCTAAATTATACATGTTTTTAACAAGCAAATAGATTAATTAAGTAAATTGTTTAAATTGGCATTAGCAAGTAGTATTTTTAAAGTGTACCCTATTGTGTACCCTGAGATATTTTTAGAAGTTTTTTAATTTTTGAAAAAGTCTTTGAAAGTTCGTATTTAAGGGGATGGTGCGGACGAAAGGACTTGAACCTTCACACCTTGCGGCACCAGATCCTAAGTCTGGCGTGTCTACCAATTTCACCACGTCCGCGTGGTTAAGTGTTTAGTGTCACTTCTGACCTA
>JAMOPZ010000015.1 GCA_027064245.1 Campylobacterales bacterium | reverse complement strand
CAAATACCGACCTTTTCTGTTTGAAATAGACTCAAAATACCAAAACAATTATTATCAGCTCTCACGACTTATAGAAACGATACAAAGACTTAAAAAGCAAGGTTTTAACCTTGTCTCTTAGGCTTTCGAGCAAATCAGCCCAGGTTGAAACCCCAATGCCATTAAGTTAAGGAAAAAGCTTGATGTTTTCTCGGAACCTAGGTTTTAAACGCTAAAGCGTAACTTAGAAAAAAACTAATTTTTTTTCTGTAACCTAGGCCTTAGTCTTTAAAGACACAAAGCCCGCACTGAAGTACGGGTTCCGAAAAAACCGCTTAACTTTAATGGTTGTTTGGATTTTTATATTAAGAGCCTAAAAACATAACAATTACCCCATAAATAAGGGTTTAGTAAAATCAAGATATTTATTTAAACACATTAAAACTCAATAAATTACATAGTAAAGTGTATAAAAAAGGGCTATTTATTTATTATTCTACTACAATCTTTTAAAGGTTGAAATATGGCAAAGAAGAAAAAACTTATAGTGGTATAACAACAAAAAAACTTAAAAATGGTGAAACTGCTATTATGGTTAGATTTAAATACCTTGGTAAAACATACCCATTAAAAAACTTTACTAAACTTTTTAATTGCACCACAGAGAAACAAGCATTTGATAAACTCAATCAAGAAGTAAAAAAATTATTAACTGATGGTAAAGACCCATTCAATACACAAACTAAAAATCTTGATTATTATTTTTATGAAAGATATGATTTAATGATTAAAGCTAAGAAGTGGAGAGAAGATACAACAGCAAATAATTATTTGAAGTTTTATAAAAAATATATCACTAAACCACTTGGTTGGAAAAAACTATCAAAAATTAAATATACAGATTTAAGTGATATTTTAAAATCTATCTCTCATACAAGTGGAACACAACACAATCAACTTAAAAAAATACTCAACCCTATCTATAAAGAAGCATTAAGACGGGGAGAAGTTGATACAAACCCAGCATCTTTACTTGAATGACACAAAGAAAATAAAAAAGAGAAAATATCTAAAAGAACTATGGAAGATAATTTAACTATGGTTAGAAAACTATATAAGGCAATAGGAGAATACAAACCTAAACAGACACTCAAAAACGAACTTAATGCTTATTTGTATCTACTCCTATTAACTGCTCATAGATACGGAGAACTATTAAAACTAACAAGAGAAGATGTCTATATAGATAAAAATATGATTATCTCTCCTGCTGAAATCACTAAAACAAGGGGAGATTATCACTTCCCAATTCCAGAGGAGTGTTTAGAATATTTTAAATCTGTTGAGAGTGGAAAACTGTTTCCAAATTTAAGATACTCCTCTGTTGCAGATTATTTTAAAAAATTAGTAACATTGTCAGGTATAGAGTTTTTTAATGGAAAATCTTTAACTCCTCACGATACAAGAAGTTTAATGCTCCATGTAATGATGAGAGATTGTAAAATAGATAGTAGATTAGCAGACTTTTGTTTAGAACACTATCAAGGGGAAGTTATTAGTCATTATTTGGATTTTACTTATGAAGATAAGAAAATGGCGTTTGTGGATTATTGGAATATAATCAAAAATAATGATTAAAAAGTAACATTAGTAATAAATTTTAATAAAAAATATTAAATTTAATATCTAAGTAAGTGGGGGGGGGTAAAATTGTTCTCATTAAAACATAAGGATTAAAATGGGTGATTTTACATCAGAGTATAGAGACCAAGATGGAAGAGTGACAACACGAGTAGATCCAGTTAAATCCATTGATAGTTTCGCAACTATCATTACATGGTTGTTGTTTGGTGTGTTTATTCTTCTTTGGAAGATTTTAAAGTGCATAAATTCATCAGATTGTAAAAAAGGAAGATACTTTTTACTGTCACTATTTACAGGTGGCTTAGGTTTCAATAATTTTTATGCTAAGCAATATATTATGGGATTTATAAAACTTGGGATTATGGGAATAATTCTTTTTATGGCTAGTGGTGTGTTAGTTGATAAAAAAACAGCAGAGCATATGGTTACCCTTATTTTACCTGCTCTTCTTTTTTTAACACTATTTAGTCTGTTTGAGGCAATATATTATAGTTTGGATAACTCATCAACAACACCATCAAAAAAAGCTCCTTCTATATTTTTAGCACTTTTTTTGAGTCCATTCCATAAACTTTATCAAAAAAATTATTTAGCATTTGTTATAAGATTTTTACCTATACCTCTATTCTTTATTTTAGACTTAATTAAGCCAGAAAATTTATTTGGACTAGCTACTTCTGGATTATTTAATCAACAAGTAACTGTTAGCTTATTATTTCTAATTGTTGTATTTCAAGTTGTATCATTTATAGAAGTCATTATATATATCTTTACATCACATGAGAAATTTCAAGAAAAATACATTAAAAATAAAAAATTTTGGTTTTAAGAAGATAATGTCATGTTCAGATTTATAATTTTATTTTTATTAAGTTTTACATTAAATGCTCAACCATACACCAAACAATCAATCTTAGGTGTGTGGGAAGTATCATCATTAAAATTAAATGGTTTTGCTTCTTTTGGTAAAGAGTTCTCCACAAACCGTGGGGAAACTTACACTCTTCTTTTTAATAAAAGAGGATTTGTAAAAAACCAAACTACAAATACTATTTATAATTATGAAGTTATAAATGGAGAACTTAAAATCTACCAAACAAAAACTTACAAGTATGGAAATCAAGTCAAAGATACAAGACATTATGACTTATGGAAAATATCAGGAACTTTTGAAAACTGCTATAAATCTAAAATTATAAAGAAAAAAACACCTGGCACTTATCGTAAAGAGGGTTATAAATGGTGTAAGATTCAAGAGTACCCACAGCCAATATCTGCATCTGTTCCAAACTATAATTTTAAATAATTATCTTTTAAAATTATTTTTATACAGTTGTTGTTTATCTTCATAAACCAGCTGTTGGAAAATATCTTCATTGTGCCAGTTAAACTTTTTTCTATTTTTATAACAATCTTGTAAAATATTTCTTGTTGTATCACGATTAAATGTTATGACACCGATATTTATTTCACTCCAAAGAGTACGAGTTTTTTTATCATAAATTATTTTATTATTGTTATATAAACCAACTGACTTTTTATCTGCATATCTTGGGAGATAGTCATCTAAAAATATGATGTGGCTACACTTATTCATACTCAGAACATTTAGCAATTCTGAGTTAAAATATCAGTATGAGTAAGTGTAGCCACATCAGTCTGGGACATTGAAAATGACGGATACAGACATATAAATCTTGACACCTTACAAGATATAACCATTAAGGATACTTTTTATAAAGTAGTATAAAATTAGAGGTTTTACCCTCTAATTAAATGACAACTCTCATGCAATAGCAATTCTTACTATTTTTTGCTAAAATACTTCTATGAATAAAAAAGAAAAAGTTGAAATTAAATCTGTTATAGAACACATTTTAAAATTTAGAACCAAAAAAATTTGGGATAATGAAAATGTAAAATCTTCTACTTATAATTGGGAAGAAAAAGACAGACTAAATACTATTACGACTGAAAAATATGATAAACCACTTATCAAGTTAAATAATCTTTTAAAATATGAAGATAAATATAAAGAAGTTTTAGACATTGAAGCAGAGATGCGAAAGATACAAGCAAAAAAATATATCACTACCGATGAAATGGTGGAAATTTACAATATATCAATATCAAGTCAAAGAGATTATAGGGGAAGACTAAACGACCCACTCCCATTTAATCAAAAAAAGTTTAGAGGAAAAATTACTTATACCGTTGAAGAGATAGAAAAATGGTTAAAAAATCAAGGGAAATAGCATATTTAAAGGTAAAGAAAAGCATTCAAAAGTGTATAAAAAAGGGTTAGTAAAAAATATAAACTCCTTAAACAAGGGATTTGAAGAACTTTTAAAACTTCCGTTGTGGCATTGAGGTTGAAACCCGGGTTCCGAAAAACCTATTCAACTCTTTCTCAAGCAAGGTTTTAACCTTGCCTTAAAATGGCATAATAACACTACACTCTTTTTTGCTTCACAGACAGAAAAAGCAAAAATGCTCCAAATGCCATAAAACTTGATGTTAAAAAGAGATATTTCGGATAATACTCATACACATATCCTGCTATCAAAGCCCCACCAAGACCTCCAAAACCATAAGTCAACCCCGAAAAGAACTGTTGCGAGAGACTTTTGTGCTTATATAGATGAAAGAGGTAGCTGATAGCCGCCGTGTGAAAGAGCGCAAAACTCAGCGCATGCAGTGCTTGTGAGAAAAAGAGAATTGTCAGATTTTGTGGAAACAAAAATACTAAAAACCATCGCACTACTGTTGAGAGTGCCGTAAAACGCAATAAGTGCAGCAAATTACCCCGCAACAATCCGCCTT
>JAMOPZ010000014.1 GCA_027064245.1 Campylobacterales bacterium | reverse complement strand
AGGGATAGTCTTTATAATGAGATAAAAGAGTGGTAATTGGAATAAAAATGAGTTTAAAAGCAGAATTAACATCTGAACAAAAGTTAATACAGCTAGGTATAAAAGAAAAATTAATAAGTATAAATGAAGAAACAGACTATATAACTTATATACATCAAAATAAATCAAGAAGCTATAAAAATCCTGAAGAAAAAGTACAAGCACTTACATTTTTAAAACTTGTATTGGAGTATAACTATCCTGTAGAACATATCCAACAATTTGTAACTGTACAAATGGGAGTATCTAAAAAAGAAGCTGATATTATAGTTTACAAAGATAAAAGTTATAAATCACCTTATATAGTTATAGAGTGTAAAAAAGAAGAAATATCAGAGTTAGAATTTAAAACAGCTATAGATCAAGCCTTTAGTTATGCAGTTACTGAAGGTGCTAGATATGTTTGGACTACATCAGGTATAAAAGATGAATATTATGAAGTTCCAGATGAGCGACCAAAAGAAAGAATCACAATTACAGATATTCCAAAGTTTGGTGAAACATCTATTTCAAGATACAAATATGTTAGAGGTGGAAAACAAAAAGATAAAAAGTTTCATGATATTGAAATTGTTACAGAAGATAATTTAACAAAAAGATTTAAACAAGCTCATAACTCTCTTTGGGGTGGTGGTGAATTGAATGCAAGTGAAGCTTTTGATGAGTTGGACAAACTTATATTTTGTAAAATATGGGATGAAAGAAATTGTAAAAGAGGAGAGCCATATAAGTTTCAAGTTATCTCAGAATTTATTATAAAAGAAGATAAAGATGGTAAAAAAGAAGAGATACCATCTATAGAACTTACAAATAGTAAACTAAAAGATAGGATAAATGAACTATATGAAGAGGGTAGAAAAAAAGACCCTGAAGTATTCAAAGACCCAGTTAGACTAGATGCTTCAAAAATTCGTACTGTTGTTGGGTATTTGGAAAGTATAAATTTAAATAAAACAGACTTAGATAGTAAGGGTAGAGCATTTGAAACATTTATGGGGTCATTTTTTAGAGGAGATTTTGGTCAATACTTTACACCTAGAAATATAGTAAAGTTTATAGTTGATGTACTTCCTATAAAAAAAGATTCTTATGTGTTAGATACTTCTTGTGGTAGTGGTGGTTTTTTACTTCATGCTTTAGAAAAAGTAAGAGTTCAAGCAAATGAAGAGTTTCCAGATTTTAAAACTGATATTGAAGATGCAAAAGACCATCATAAATATTGGCATGATTTTGCAGAGAATTATCTATATGGAATAGAGATAAATGAACAAATAGCAAGAACAGCAAAAATGAATATGATAATACATGATGATGGACATACTAATGTAATATCTTGTGATGGTTTACTTCAAATTACTCCTCAAGATAAACCAAAAGATGAAATAGAATCAGATGAGGAAAGAGAAGAAAGAGAAACAAAAAATAAAAATACTATTCAAATAAAAGGTAGAAACCCAAGATTTAAAGAGAATCATTTTGATTTTATTATTACTAATCCACCTTTTGGTTCATCTGTAAAACAAACAGAAAAAGCATATTTACACCAATATGGTTTTGGTAAAAAAGAAGTTGAATGGCTAGATACAAAAAATAGTTCTGTAAAAAATAGGGATAGTCAAAGTACAGAAGTACTTTTTATAGAACAAGCATATAACTTTTTAAATTATGGTGGTTATTTAGCTATTGTAATCCCTGATGGGATACTTACTAATTCATCTTTACAATTTGTAAGAGATAGTATTGAAGAGATGTATCGTATAATAGCTATAGTATCTATGCCACAAAGTGCATTTAGTGCTACAGGAGCTGGTGTAAAAAGTTCTGTGATGTTCTTGAAAAAATATACTAAAAAACAAAGTGATAATATAAAAAATCTTAAATTAAAACTTCAAAATGATTTAAAAGCAAAATACTCTTATAGAACAAATATAAAAACTTTAGAAGATGAAAAGAAAGTAAAGACTAAAGAATTAAATATAAAGTATGAAAAAGGAAGTGATGAGCTAAAAAATGCAAAAGCCAAACTTACTAAAGAGTATAAAGATAAAATAGACCATATAAAAAATATGATGAAAGATTATTATAAAATCTCAAAGCAAGAAGCACTTAAAAAATATGATTATGATATATTTATGGCAATAGCTGAGGATATAGGTTACGATGCTACAGGTAAAGAAACGGGTAATAATGAGCTTGATTTTATAGGTAAAAAGTTAGCTGAATTTATACAGAGTATTGATAATGAGTAAAAATATCTTTTTTACTAAGTTTAGTGAGTTAAGTGATAGACTAGATCCATCTTATTATCTTCCTATGTATAAGGAATTAGAAAACAAATTAAAAAAATCTGGATTTAAATTAAAAAAATTAGAGGAAATTTGTGAAATAAGTAGAGGTGGTTCTCCTAGACCTATTCAAGAATATTTAACAAAAGATAGTGATGGTATAAATTGGATTAAAATTGGTGATACAAAAAATATTAATAAATATATTTATAAAACAAAGCAAAAGATTAAACCAAGTGGTGTTAAGCATTCAAGATTAGTAAAAGATGGTGATTTTATTTTATCAAATTCGATGAGTTTCGGAAAACCTTACATTATGAGAACTATAGGGTGCATACACGATGGGTGGTTATTATTGAGAAAAAAAGATAATATGATTACAGAAGATTTTTTATATACAATATTAAGCACAAATTTAATATATCAATTTTTCAAAAGAGTAACTATTGGTGGAGTTGTAGAAAATTTAAATATTGAATTAGTAAAAAAAATAATCATACCAATACCTGATATAACGATACAAGCTAAAATAGTAAATAAATTAGATAATGCTATTAGACTAAAAGAACAAAAAGAAAAAGAAGCTCAAAATAAATTAGATAGTATTGATAGTTATCTTTTAAAAGAGTTAGGAATAGAGTTACCATCAAATGAAAAAGAGAGTTTAGAAGATAGAATATTTTTAAGAAAGTTTAGTAATATTTCAGGAGAAAGATTAGACCCTTTTTATATTAAAAATAATAAAAAATATTCTAATGATAATCAATACAAAGAGGTTAATGTAAAAAGTATTGCAACTATTAAAAAAGGTAAAAGTATTACAAAAGATAATATTACTAATGGAAGTTATCCAGTTATAGCAGGTGGACAAACTAGTCCATATAGTATAAATAGATATAATGAAGATAAAAATGTTATTACTATAAGTGCATCAGGAGCTTATGCTGGATATGTGTGGTATCACTCTTCTAAAATATTTGCTTCAGATTGTAATGTTGTTAGATCTATAGATGAAAATATTATTACAACTTTATATTTATTTGAAATATTAAAAGCAAAACAAAATTATATTTATAATTTACAGCAAGGAGCGGGTCAGCCACATATTTATGGAAAAGATATTGAACCAATAAAGATACCACTACCATCTATTGATATTCAAAATAAAATAACAAATCATATTCAACAATTAAGAGATGAAGCAAAAGAGTTAAAAGAAGAAGCTATTAAAATTTATGAAGATACTAAACAAGAAATTGAAAATATGATTTTAGGAGAAGCATATGAAATTTAAAGGTTTAATAGGTGATGCTTTAGGTAATATAGTTGTTCGTGGGTATGCGAAAATTGAAGATTTAAAAAAATACTCTTCTGCAAAAAAATATCAAAGAACAACTTTACCAAACCATATTAAAGACATTAAAGAATTTTATCAAAAAGGTAAAGATTTATTTTTTCCAGAAATTATTTTATCATTAGAACTTCAGTTTGATTATACAAAAAAAACTGATTATTCAAGTAATTTAACTCAGGATATTTTAAATGGAAAAAACTTTAATTCTAATGTTGATAATGTTAAAATACAATTACTTAAACCAAGATATCAAGGTGATATTACAAAGATAGCAAATATAATAATTCCTGATGAAAGAGAGAATATTTTTGGAAGGATTGATGGAAACCATAGACTTGAAGCTTTTAATTCAAGTGAACATTTTGAAAGAGAAGTACCTTTTTGTATAGTATTATTTGATTCAGATAAGATAGATAGGCAAGAAAAAATATTATTCCATAATATTAATTCTAAAGTGGAACCATTAAAATCAGAAGAAGTATTTAGTTCAATCGTACTTGATAATAAAAATTTTACGGATGAAAATTTAGATTTAGAATTTGGTAAAAGCTATCTTTTTGCTAGAAAAATTAGTTTATTAAACTTTTATCAAATTGCACCAATTGTTGCAAAAAATTTAGGAAATACGAAAGTTAGTGCTTTAATTACAATACATAAATTATTAGAGCAGTATCATTTTAATAAAGAAATTAATAATTTTGAGAAAGTATTAAGAAATACTGAATTTATATATCAAAAAAACAAAGCACTTAGTTATAAGTACCTATC
>JAMOPZ010000013.1 GCA_027064245.1 Campylobacterales bacterium | reverse complement strand
TGATGAAGATGATAACTCTAATTATGGTTTAGTAACTTGTCACGGACTTACTACAAAATTTGAAGATGATGCTGTTTATGATGTAACAGATGATGAGAAAGCCACTTTTAAAAGTGTTTGTGCAAATAAAGAACCTGAAACTACTCCTGATATTGATTATGTTCCATATTTAGAAAAGATTATAACAAATACTGCTTTTAGTGAAACTACATCTGATAATATAAAATCTTTAAATGAAAGAGATAAAAAAATAGATGATAATTTAAACGATTATATATCTAATAAAGATATAAATAGTTCTTTAAATATTGATAATGATTTAGTACAATTTAATGATACTTTTGAAACAACTTTATCTGATAGTTACTCTACTTATTCAGATGTTTTTGGTTTTGGTGGGTATGGTGTTGCTCCTGATCCTATCTCTTTTACTATGTTTGATAAAGATTATAAAGTTTTTGATCCTACTTTACTTGACCCTTATATAGATAATATAAGAGATATTATAGTTATATTTGCCTATTTGTGGGGCTTTATAGTTGTATTTAGAGGTATATAGATTATGCCTTATCATTATAGATATACAAAAATGTCCAAACGATATAGAAACAGTATGACCCCTAAAAAATGTGATAACTATGATCATCTATTTTTTGGTTTGATTTTACTTGTGTATATTATTTTTTTTATAATATTTTATTTGGGGGTTATTTAATATGTTTTATTTTCTTACTTTTATATTTGAATTATTAGGGATTATTGCTAAAAATCCCGTTGTACAAAAGATAGCTATATTTAGTTTCTTTTTTACTCTTATTACTTTTACTATTGATTTTTTTAGCTCTAAAGTCTTGAATAATTTAACAGATGTTAGTAATATCTTGGTTATAGCTTCTTGGTTTGGTTTTTTAAATGGGTTAAAAATAGTATTTAACTTTTTAATAACTGGTTTTATAGCTAAACAAATTTTAGCTTTTATTAGAAGTTAATATAATGGTATCTTTAGTTGTTGGTTTTCCAGGAAGTGGCAAAAGCTACTATGCAGTAAAAAAGATATATGATATTTTATCTATTAACGATAATAAAAATAAAAAAATATCTCAATATGAGATAATCTATACAAATATTGGTGGTATAAAGTTTGATTATTTTCCAAACTCTATTGTAAAATTCAAAAAATTAAAAGAGAATCAACTTTTAGAATATCTTACTCAATGTTATAATATATATGATCTACATAAAAATGATGATAATGTAGATAAATATTTAATAGAGTATTCTAAAGAGCAAGATTTTTATAATGCTTTAATTGTATTTGATGAGTGTCACGATTTTTTCTCAAATCAAGATAAGATTAAAATATTTTGGCTTACATATCATAGACACCTAAATCATGAAATAATACTCCTTACTCAAAATAAAACTTTAATTCATAGTAAATACAGAGCCATACCAGAGCTTTTTATTGAGGCACAACCTAGAAGTAAAAAACTATTTTCTAACACATTAAATTATAAACATTATTCATCATTTGCTATGCGAAAAGCAGATCATTTTAATAACTCTTCAATTAAAACCAATCAAGAAATATTTAAACTCTATCAAAGTGGCAATAAATCAACTCAGAAATCTATTATATTAAAATTTATAGTTATACTTGCATTTGGGTTATTATTAGCTGTATTTTTATTTTTCAATCTTTTAAATGGATTTGAAAACGACTCTAAACAAATGGATAATAATTTTAAAAAATTAGAAGATATTAATACCTCTTTATCTAAAAAAAATAATAATAAAACAAACTCTATAAAACCAATAGTAAAAGATGAAACTAAACATAAAAAACTAAAAGATACAAAAATATATTTTAATATGGCTATTTTATTTATTACTTTTAAAAAAGTTACGACACCCTTGGAAAATCTCTTAATTTAGGGGTTTAATTCAATATGAAAGGAAAAAAATAAAATGTATGGTATAACAACACAAGATATAAAACAGATCAATAGTAAAATAGATAAACAAAAACAATATCTAAAAAACTTTAATCTTGATTTTTTAAATAGTAGCAATAATAATAACAATGATCTATCTATGCTAGATTTTACATATAGTGCAAATCTAAATCCTAAAAAATATTTTGCAGAGATAAACAATAGAATCAATACAATATTTTTAAATGCAAAAGAGAAAGGTTTAAAACCTGTATTTGTTACTTTAACTGCACCTAGTTCTTATCATAAAAAAAATAAAAATGGTAAATTACTTATTGATCCAAATCAAACTGCAAAAGATTTAACACAAATTTGGAATAAATTTACATCTTTACAGATATTTAGAAAGATGAAAAAAGAGTTAGGTTTTGGTTTAGTTTATTTTAGAGTCTATGAACCTCATAAAAGTAGTGTTCCACATCTTCATGCTATGATATTTATACCAGTTCATTATATACTAAAAGTTAAGAAAAAATATAAAGAGTATTTTTCATCTTCATCTTGGGGTGCAAATAAAAATGCAATAGATTTTAAATACACTTGGTATAACTCTAAAGGTGGAGCAGTAGGCTATATTATGAAATATATCACAAAAACTTTTATAAATGAGGATGAAAAACAAAAAGATGGCTCAAATAAGATTCAATATGCAGTATATTGGTATATCAAACATAAAGTAAGAAGATTTTTATCAAGTAGAACATTAGCTCCATTATCAATCTATAGAAAAATAAGATATTATTTTAAAGATAAATATAAAGATGATTTTAAAGTCATATCCCAAAAAATTAAAGCTGGAGTTATATATAAAGCATTTGAAGATACTCAAATATGGTATATCTATTATAACCACGATATAGGAGAGATTGAGGATATAATTCTTTGGTCAAAAAATACTGATCTAATATTAAATAAAAGATTAGATGATAAACTAGAACATATAAAATGCACTCAACAAAGAGAAGATTTTATAAAACAATCACAACAACATCTAAAAGAGCTAAGATCTAATAATACTCCTACTACTGATATATCAACTATAGATCCTATAATTGTAAAAGTAGATGGTATTGATAGATTTATATTTAACAAATCTTTAGATAAATTTGTACCTATTATTGTAGTGCCATCAAGATTAAATGATTATCAACTATATAACTACTTTTTACAACTAGATAAACAAGATCTAAAAACTTTAAATATCAAACATTATATTTTAACTAAAAATGAGATGATAAAAAGAGATCTTTTACAAAACCAACAAATCCAAACATTAAATGATATATTTTAGGAGATAAATTTATGGATATAAAATTTGAAAACTTAGCAAAAATAGAGCAAATAGTAAATGATTTAAAGATTATAAAAAAACAATTAAATTCTAATATAGAAAAAAGATGGTTAAGTACAAAAGAGTTATCTTTGTATATCCCATATTCAACAGAAACTATCAATAAAAAAGTGCAAGATGAAACTTTTATTTGTGGTGTACATTTTTACCAACATCAAAAAACAAGGATGTTTGATAGATTAAAAATAGATGAGTGGATTATAAATAATCAACTATCAATTAAACAAGAAAGACAAAAACAAAAGATAATAAATAAAATATCATTAGATTTTTAATCAAAAATACAATATAATATCACTATGTCGTATTTATGGTTGATCTAGTATTAAAAATCAAAAGGATTTATAATATGAAATTTAACATAAATAAAAAAACAAGAAAAGATAAAAACGGAAAAATTATCAAAGTTGAGCTTTGGTATTCTTATACAATAGATGGTAAAAGAGTTAGAAAGCCATTAGGTTTAGATGATACAAAAGCAAATAGAAAATTTGTTGAAAATGAGATTTTTCCTGATCTTTTAGTCAAATTAAAAAATGACAAGTTATTTAACAACACAAAAGAGATACCAACAGTTAATGATTTTTTAGTAAAATCTTTGGAGTTACATAAAAATAGACGGAAAGAATTAACTCAAAAAGATTATATAGGAATATATCATAATCATATTAAAGATTTTTTAGGTAATAAAAAATTAGATGAGATTAAACCATCACATATAGAACTTTGGCAAAATTATCTTATTGAAAAAAAACTTAGCTCTGCTAGAATACAAACAATAAGAACAGTTTTATACACAATGTACAATGATGCTATAAAAGATGAGATAGTAGATAAAAATCCATTATCAATAGTAAATACTCCTATTATTACTCAAACTGAGATAAATCCTTTTACACTAGATGAGATAGAACTAATTTTATCTAATTCACAAGGTCAGTTTAAAAACTTTTATGCAACTGCATTTTTTACTGGATTACGAAGTGGTGAGTTAATAGGGTTAAGATGGGAAGATGTAGATTTTTCAAATTTAGAGATCTCAATAAAAAGAAGAATCAAAAATGGAGAGATTGCACTACCAAAAACTAAATCTAGTATTAGAACTATAGATAT
>JAMOPZ010000012.1 GCA_027064245.1 Campylobacterales bacterium | reverse complement strand
TTTGTTGTTTGAGATATTTCATAATCTATATCATCTATTTTAGATTGAATAAGTTGTTTTTGTAAAAGTTGTTGATTTATTTGCTGTTGCTTTAACTTATATAATTTATCTATCATAATCAATGTTTACCAAATAATATTATCATATTCCATAAATTTAAAGTATATCCCTCTATATTATCCCCTATCCAAGGAAGTGATATTACAATAAATACAGATACTATAATCATCTTAGGAACAAAAGAAAGAGAAGCATCACTTATTTGAGTTACTGCTTGAAATATACTAATTAAAAGTCCAATAACCATACTTACAATTAACGATGGTAATCCTAATAAAAGTATAATTTTAACAGTACTTTGTGATATTCCCATTAGATCCATTGTTTAATCTTTTACTTTTATTGTTATCTCTATTGTTTTATTATTTAGAAGTTTACTTAAAATATTTGCTAAACTACCTAGATCACTACTATCCATTGAAACTACCTCTTCTTCTTGTTCATCTAAAGCAGATTCTATTTCAGCTAATGGTAAAATTTCTATATCTCCAATATCCTCAATATCTTCAATACTATTATCTTCATTTTGATCTAATAAAACATCTGTATTATTTGTATCAACTACACTATTAATATCATCTACATTAACATCGTCTGTATCTATAGGTTCTTCAACTTTAGTTTCATCCTTAGGAACACTTTGACCCAATGCTTCTAGAACATCAGATTCTATAAGTGCATCTAATTGAGATAAATCATCAGACATCTTAAACTCCTTTTTTTATACCATATTTGATAAAGCATCTAAAGCATCATCTTCTAAAATATCATCTATAGAAGTGATCTCATGTGCCTTTGGCTTTGCATTTTCTATAGCTTCAAGCCTTTTATTTATATATATTCCAAGATCATCATAATCTCGTATACTAATATCACCAATACCATATTTATCTAAAAATGTTTTTTTAATACCATCTTTTGGTACTAAAAATTTTAACAATTTAGTACTAAAGTTTTCTACAATAATCTTATCTTGATCTATCAAAAAAATATCTGTAGGATCATTTTTTATCAACTCTTTTAATTTATCAATATTATCAATATTTTTAACTTCACCATCTATTTTAAATTTAATATTTATTTGATCTAAAATAGTATGTATTTTACCTGTGAAAAGTTCATTGCCATAGATATATGTATTCAATAAAACAACCTTAATATAATTATTTGCTTAAGAGTATAGCTAGATTTTATTAAATTTTAGATAAAATACATTTTAAATTTAATCTAATAGGATAAAAAACATTGAAACAATTATTATTTATTTTTTTTATAGCGATATCTTTATATTCTCAAACTATCAAAGATATCACAAATATTGTAGGTATTAGAGAAAATCAACTCTTAGGTTATGGTCTTTTAGTAGGGCTTCCAGGAAGTGGTGATAAAAGTAAATTTACTATGCAATCGTTGCAAAATCTTCTTAGAAATTCATATATAAAATTACCGACATCTTCTATAAAATCAAAAAATATAGCTGCTGTTATGGTAACTGCATCTTTACCTCCTTTTGCTAGACAAGGTGATAAACTAAAATTAAAAGTATCTTCTATAGGTGATGCTAAATCTATAGAAGGTGGTCAGCTTTTGCTTACACAACTAAAAGGTGTAGATGGAAAAGTTTATGCATTAGCACAAGGTACAGTTACTGCAAATGATAAAATTAAAACTACAGGATATATCTACGATGGAGCTATTATAGAAAATGAAGTAAACTATAATTTAAGTAATGAACATGGTGTAACACTAAGCTTAATACAACAAAGTGCTCAAACAGCAGCTTTAGTAGAAGATAAAATAAACAAAGCTTTTAAACAACCATTAGCTATAGCTTCTGATACAAGAACCATAAAGGTGCGAAAACCAGATGGTATCTCTATGATACAATTTATATCAAAAGTTCAAAATATTCAATTAACTTCTAATATAAAAAGAAAAATTATAATTAATATTAGAAAAGGTATTATTGTAGCAGGAGCAAATATAATGATAAATCCGGTTACAATATCTAGAGATAATTTTACTATCCGTATTAAACAAGTTGGTGAAAAAAGTAAATCTAAAATGGGTGGTAAAAGTATAGGTGATGGTGCAGAAATCTATAGTGTTGATGGAAAAAAAGATATCGTAGAATTGGATAATACTCTTTTAGATAGTAAACAACAACCTACAATATCAGATCTTATGAGAGCTTTAAAACTTATGAAAATAGATATAAAAGATATTATTGATACAATTAAAATGTTAGATAAATTAAATGCAATTGATGCAACTGTAGAAGTGGTGAATTAAGATGGCTGAGTTTTTAAGTCAAGATGAGATAGATGCACTATTAGATATTGCAGATGATGATGGTGGACTAGATGAGATAGAAGTTGAAGCAAACGCAGATACCAAAGATAAAAGTTATGCAATATATGATTTTAAAAAGCCAAACAGAATCTCAGCAGATCAAATGAAAGCTTTTAATGCATTGCATGACAAAATGTTAAGAACTACTATTAGTGATGTATCAGCGATGCTGCGAAAAATTGTTGATATCAAGCTATATAGTATAGAACAAATGACCTATGGAGAATTTATCCTTTCTATTCCTCAAATTACTAGCTTAAATACACTATCTTTAAAACCACTTGATGGTAGAATAGTAATAGAGTGTAATCCAGGCATTAGTCATAAAATCATAGCACACCTTTTAGGAAATGGAGATAGTGCATTAACAGACTCTACAGAAAAAGAGTTAACAGAGATAGAACTTCAAGTATTTGACCACTTTTATAAACTTATTGTTGATCATCTAAAAGAAGCTTGGAATGATGTATCAACTATAAATTTTAAAATAGAAACAAGAGATACAAATGCAAATGCTATTCAAATTATTTCAGATCACGAGATAGTCTTACTTGTAGTATTTGAAATAACCATAGATGAAGAGAGTGGATTTTTATCTCTTTGTTATCCTATATCATATATAGAACCTCTTTTAGATATAATCGTAGAAAAAGTATTTGCAGAAGCTAAAAATAAAAAAGTTAGTAAGAAAAAAGATATTAATGCTCTTATTTCTGGTGCAAGAATGAATATAGATGCAATGTTAGCAGAAACAGAACTATCTATAAAACAACTTTTAAATCTAAAAGAGGGTGATATAATATCATTTAATAAAAATGCCACAAGTGCATCTACAAAACTTTATATAAATAACAAAGAAAAATGGTTAGGAATTGCAGGTACCCAAAATAATAGAAAAGCTGTACAAATTAAAGCAAATATAGATCATGAAAAAATGGAAACATTAAAAATATTAAAAGAATTAAATGAACAAAGAACATCAGAAGCAAAAAAAGCACAAGAGGCTATAGAGATGCTTATAAAAACTAAAAATGACTTCACGCAACAATAATACAAAATTATTTAATATTACAAATACAATAATAGCTTTAAATTTTATTGTATTTGGTATTCAAAATCAATTTGAACAAATAACCGTATTATTGGGTTTAAATATTTTCTTTCTCAAATACCATTTTTATTATCAATTAATTTCAAGTATGTTTGTTCATGGTGGAATTACTCATATTTTAATGAATATGATGATCCTATTTCAATTTGGAACTATTATAGAAAAATATCTCGGAAAAGTTAAATATATACTATTATATTTCATAGGTGGGATTTTAACCTCTATTGGAACTTTAATTTATATGTATTTTACAAATAATTGGGTAAATGTTATAGGAGCAAGTGGTGCTATATGTATACTTCTTGGATGGTTTGCATTAAAAGATAAATACCAAAGAAAAGGTATCATAGTATGGATAGTCCTAATATCTTTCGCACCACTACTTTTAGGACTACCAGTTGCTTGGTATTCTCACCTTATTGGTTTTGCTCTTGGGTGGCTGTTAGGGTATATAATATAAGGGTTTGTAAGACTTCTTGTTTCTTCAATTAAATTAAAATTAAAATTACTAAAAATTCATTTTGAGTGTTTATAGATGTATATTTAGTAGCCTAAGGTGTATAAAAAGGTGTATATGTTATAATTTTTTATAAATTTTATACACCTTGGAATTAAGATGGCACAATATGCAGGAATTACAAAGAAAAAAGCTTAAAAATGGTTCTGTTGCCATTATGGTTAGATTTAAACATTTAGGTATAACTTATCCTGTTAAAAATTTCACTAAACTATTTGGAGTAAGAACGGAAAAAAGTGCTTTTGAAAAATTATCAGAAGTAAAAAATTTATTATCACAAGGAAAAGATCCTTTCTCAAGTTCACTAAATACCTTAAATCAAATATTTGAAAAACGTATTGAATTAAATCTAAAAAATGAAGTATGGACAAAATCAACCATTAAAAATTATCAGTATTTTTACAATAAGCATATTAAAGA
>JAMOPZ010000011.1 GCA_027064245.1 Campylobacterales bacterium | reverse complement strand
ATAGAGACTTATCAAAAAACTATAAATACTCAAATATCTGCTTTAGACAAAATAGATACAACATTAAAAAATAATAATGCCTCTATAGGTGTAGCTAATCTATTTTTAGAAGATATAACTACAAATATTCAAGTTTTATATAAAGATATGGATGATCAAGAAAATCAATTTCCAAAAAGTTATTCATATTTTGATGGAATCAAAGGTTCACTACCGATGAATTTTGAAAATATTAAAAAAACTGCAAAAGAATCTCAAGAATATCTTAAAGAGATTAATAATAGTTTGCAAAATAAACATAGTGATTTAGTAAGTAGTATACGAGATATGCTTAATAAACAAAAACAACAATTACAAACAAATATAGTTTTTAGTGAAAAAACTTCTGTAAAAGATGACTTAAATAATCTATATGGTGATTTTACACAAGTACAGCAAAGCTCTATAAATAGTAAGAAACTTCTTTACTAAAATTAGCTATTTCTTATATTCATTATGATAAAATTTATCTTATTTATAGGATGGAATATATGTCACAAGAGCAAATTTTAAAAAATACAAATGCAAAACTTTTAGATCAGTTTAATGCTTCAATTATGTTTGATAAGGAGCTTTATACTCAAGATATAAAAGGAAGTATAGCTCATAGTAAAATGCTAGCACTTCAAGGTATTATATCTGTAGAAGATCAAAAAAAAATTGAACAAGGTCTTTTAGAGGTAAAAAAAGAGATTCAAAATGGTAGTTTTGTTTGGCAAATAGAAAATGAAGATGTACATATGGCTATAGAGTCAAGACTTACACAACTTATAGGTGATGCAGGGGGACGACTACATACTGCAAGAAGTAGAAATGATCAAGTAGCAACAGATTTTACACTATATATAAAAGAGAAAAATATAGAGATTTCAAAAAAATTAAAAGTTTTTATAAATACTTTAGTAGATATAGCTTCAAATCATACCCAAACATTACTTCCTGGTATGACACATCTTCAACATGCTCAGCCTATTAATTTTGGGTATCATCTACTAGCTTATGCAAATATGTTTAAAAGAGATTTTGAAAGATTTATATCAAGTAATAAAAGAAATGATTATTCCCCTTTAGGATCTGCTGCACTTGCAGGAACTCCGCATAATATTGATAGGTTTAAATCTTGTGAATTATTAGGATTTAAAGAGCCATCTATTAGTGCCTTAGATACAGTTAGTAATAGAGATTTTGCACTAGAGATACTATTTAATATCTCAACATCTATGATGCATATAAGCCGACTTAGTGAGGAGTTAATTTTATGGAGTTCTTATGAATTTGGTTTTGTAAAAATGAGTGATGAGTATGCAACAACAAGTTCTATAATGCCACAAAAGAAAAATCCAGATGTACCAGAACTACTTAGGGGAAAAACAGGAAGAGTTTATGGAAATTTAATTTCACTTTTAACTGTTATGAAGTCACTTCCGTTGGCTTACAATAAAGACACCCAAGAGGATAAAGAGGGTGTATTTGATAGTGTTCAAACTATTACTATATCTCTTGATATAATAGATGCTGTTATGAATACTTTAATAATCAACACAAAAGCTATGGAAAAAGCTTGTAAAATAGGGCATTTAAGTGCTACTGATTTAGCTGATTATTTAGTACAAAATAGTGGTATCCCTTTTAGAGAAGCATACTATATAACAAAAGATGTGGTATCAAAAGCAAATAGTTTAGATAAAGATGTTAGTGAATTAACCCTTATTGAGATACAAAGTGCAAATGAAAAACTAAAAAATATTGATAAAGAGATTTTAGAATATTTAAATCTTAGAAATTCTATGAACTCGCGAGATAGTTATGGTGGTACAAGTACCAAAAGAACAAAAGAGCAAATAGAATATTTTAGAAATTGGTTAAAAAATGATAAATAATTTTAATCAATTTAAACAAATTGTACAAAATACTAGAGCAACAAGAAGATTTAAAAAAGATTTTAAGATAAAAAAAGATGATTTAATAGATCTAGTTGATTTAGCAAGGGTAACCTCAAGTGGTAAAAATATGCAACCTTTAAAATATATAATAATAACAGATGAAAATATAAAAAAAGAGGTGTATAAACCTTTAGTTTGGGCGGCTCACTTAAAGGAGTGGTCTCAAAGTAAAGATGAAAAACCATCTGCTTATATTTTAGTTTTAAATGATACAACTATTGATGGATTTAGTGCAATTGATAGTGGTATTGCTATGCAAACTATTTGTTTGGGAGCTACAATTAAAGGTTTTAGTAGTTGTATATTAGCTAGTATTGACAAAGAGCAATATAAAAAACTCTTCTCTTTAAAATCCTTTCTTGAACCTATGTTTATAATAGCTTTTGGAAAAAAAGATGAAGATATAAAATTAGTAGATATAAAAGATAATGATACAAATTACTATAGAGATACACAAGATTGTCATTGTGTCCCTAAACGATTGTTAGAAGATATTTTAATATAAAATTTATTTTTCTTCCTCGTCTATTCTATAGTGAGCACCACAGCTTTGCTCTCTTTTTAAAGCTGCATTTACAACTAATCTTGCTGTTAAAAGCATATTGGAGAATTCTAAAAACTCTTTTAAATTTGTATTATAAGTTTTACTTTTATCCTCTATACCCATATACATTGTAGCTTCTGTGATATCTTCAAGTTCCCAAAGAGCCTCTTGTAAAAGTTTTTTAGATCTAAAAAGTCCCACTTTTTCAAATAAAATTTTTCCAACTCTATCTTTATATCTATAAAAGTTTTTTATAGGATTATAATCAAATAGATACTCTATATTTTCTTTCTCTTTTAAAAATGCTTCATATTCTTTATTTTCTATTGGTATGCTTTGTTCTTTTGCTACAAAATTTCCAACTCTAAGTCCAAAAGTGATCACTTCTAAAAGTGAATTTCCACCTAATCTATTTGCACCATGGATATGATTGTTCGCACACTCTCCTACTGCAAAAAGATTTTTTATATTTGTTTTACCATCAATATCTACATCTATTCCACCCATACTATAGTGGGCTGCTGGAGTTATACTTATTAGATCTTTATCTAGCTCTTTTTGTGTAAATTGCTTTACTATAGTGTACTCTTGAGGCATAAGCTCTTTTATTTTTTGTTCCCCTAGATGTCGTAGATCCAAAAATACCTCTTGATTATCTAATATTTTTTTATAGATCTCTCTTGCTACTATATCTCTTGGAGCTAATTCATTTGTAAATCTTTTTCCATCTTTTGTTACTAGATATCCACCTTCACCTCTTGCACTCTCGCCTATTAAAACACAACTATTTTTTAAAGATGTTGGATGAAACTGTACAAACTCCATATTTGATACTTTTACACCATTTCTATAAGCTATTGAGATAACCTCACCTGTAGTTGCAGTGGAATTGGTGGTATAGTTATGATATATGCCACCATATCCACCTGTTGCTAAGATCACCTTTGAAGCTAATATTTGATGAACTTTAGATGTTGAGATCTCAAAAACAACTACACCTTTTATGGTTTCATCTTCTATAATTAAATCTATTAACATATATTCATTTAAAAATTTTATACTATTTTTTATACAATTATCATATAAAGTATGAAGTATTTTTACCCCTGTATAATCACTACTATAACAAGCTCTTTTATGTGTGGCACCACCTAGTTGCCTTTGGGCTATATTGTTATTTTTATCTCTGCTAAATGGCACTCCTATATCATCTAACCATTTTATGGTATTTGCACCATTTTGACACATATAACTTATAGTTTTTTTATCACCTAAACTATGTGAAGATTTTAAAGTATCTTCTATATGCAATTCTATAGAATCTGTTGTGGTGTTAAGTACTGCATTTATACCACCTTGGGCTTGTGATGTTTGTGAAGCAGTAGGATATGTTTTTGATAATATTGTTATATTATCACATTTTTGCTCTTTTAGTTTTAGTGCAGTTGTAAGTCCTGCTGCACCACTGCCTATTATAAGTATATCTATCATTTTATACCTTTATTGTATTTTTTGAAATTATTATTTCAAACATTGCACCTGTGTATTGAGTATTGTTATAATCTATTGTAGTATTAGATGCTTTTATTGTACCATTAAAATGTTTTTCAATAATTTCATGTGTCATATAAAGACCAATTCCTGTTCCTTGAGCTTGATGTTTTGTTGTAAAGTACGGTTCAAATATTTTTGGTAAAATATCTTTAGGGATTCCCCCTGCATTATCTTGTATAATGATATAGATTGATTTATTATCTTGTTTTGCTTTAATTGATACTACTTTATCTTCTATATTTTTATTTATTAATTGATCTTTTGCATTATTTAATATATTTACTATAGCTTGAACTAATTGATTTTCATAGCCTAAAAGCTCTATAGTATCGTCATATGATTCTAAGATTTCTATATTATTAGTTTTAAAACTATGTTTTATAAGGTTTATATCTTTATTAATTGCATATTTTAATATAAATTTTACTTTTTT
>JAMOPZ010000010.1 GCA_027064245.1 Campylobacterales bacterium | reverse complement strand
ATGTTTGAAGAGTTAGGTGTCGCTAAAAATGATATAAAAAACTATGTAATAAGTTATAAAAAACATTATCGTAAAATATCAAATGAAAAAACAGTGATGTTACCATATGCACAAGAGGCTATTAAAGAGGCTTATTCTTTTGCAACACTTGGAATTGTAACTACAAAAACTACCCAATACTCTAAAGTTTTACTAGAAAACAAAGGTGTTATGCACTATTTTAGTACAATAATAGGGTTTCAAGAGGTACAATACCCTAAGCCTCATCCAGAGCCTATATTAAAAGCTTTAGAAAATTTAGGTGCAAAACCTACAAAAGATATATATATGATAGGTGATACAAAACTAGATCTAATAGCAGCAAGAGATGCTAATATTAGCTCTATTGGAGTATTGTGTGGTTATGGTGTGGAAGATGAATTAAAATTATATAGTGATAAAATTGTTACAAATTCTTTAGAAGCAGTTAATTTAGTAAAAAAACAATTTAGCTAAAGGTTAATATAAGTTGTAATTGCTTAAAATTACTTCATATAATTATCAGTTAAATTTATTTTTAAAGTTTAGTTGAAAAAATTAGGAGAGAATATGCTAGAAATTAGATGGCACAGTCGTGCTGGTCAAGGTGCAGTTACAGGTGCTAAAGGTTTAGGTTCAGTTGTTGCAGCAACAGGTAAGCAAGTGCAAGCTTTTGCTTTTTATGGTTCTGCAAAAAGGGGTGCGTCTATGACTGCCTATAATAAGATTGATGATCAACCTATTTTAAACCACGAAAAATATATGAAACCAGATTATGTTTTTGTTATAGATCCAGGTTTAGCTTTTACAGATGATATAACAGAGCATGAGAAAGAAACAACTCAATATATTATCACTACTCATTTAAGTAAAGATGAATTAATATCTTTAATTCCAGCTTTACAAGGTAGAGAAGATAGAGTGCATACACTTGATTGTCTAACAATAGCACAAGAAACTATAGGAAGACCAATTCCTAATACACCAGTTCTTGGTGCATTTATGAAAATAAGTGGTATGTTTGAGATTGAAGAGTTTAAAAATGCTATGAAAAAAGTATTGGCTAAATTACCTCAAAAAATAATAGATGCAAATATGTTAGCTATTCAGCGTGCATATGATGAAGTAAACTAGGAGTAGATAATGGCACAACATAATGATGTAGTAAATAATTTATATAAAAGTAAAGAACAATTTGAAAACTCAATTTGGGATCAAGGTTGGGATGAAGTGATTCCAGGAGCTGCTGTTTACTCTTTTGATGGTGAGATTCAAGCACCAGTTGTAACAACTTTACCAGAAGATAGAAATGTAGCAGAAACAAACTCTATGAATAAATATGTAGGGGACTGGAGAGTTGTAAAACCAGTTTGGAATGTAGATTTATGTATAGATTGTCAAAATTGTTGGGTATATTGTCCAGATAGTTCTATTATCTCAAGAGATAAAGAGATGGTAGGGATCGATTATAATCACTGTAAAGGTTGTGGTATATGTAGTGATGTATGTCCAACAAATCCAAAATCATTAGTAATGTTCAATGAGCAAATTACAAATGAAGATGCGCTAAATCAATGGCCAGAAAAAAAGAAAAAAGGTGAGAAATAATGGCACAAAATAAAAAAACTATGGAACTAAATGAGGTAGAAGTTTGGGATGGGAACTATGCAAATGCTAGTGCTTTAAGACAAGCTGGTGTTGATGTGATATCTGCTTATCCTATTACTCCATCTACTGGTACTGTTGAGGGATATGCTTCTTTTCATGCAAATGGTTATATAGATGGTGAAGTTGTAATTGTTGAATCAGAACATGCTGCTATGTCAGGGTGTGTAGGAGCAGCAGCAGCAGGAGCTAGAGTAGCAACTGCAACTGCATCTCAAGGTTTAGCTTTGATGATAGAGGTACTTTATCAAGCAAGTGGTATGAGAATGCCTATTGTTTTATGTCTTGTTAATCGTGCTTTAGCAGCACCTTTAAATGTAAATGGAGATCATTCGGATCTATATTTAACATCTCAAAGTGGATGGATAAGTTTAGATGCATGTAATCCTCAAGAGGCTTATGATTTAACTTTATGTGCATTTAAAATTGCAGAACATAAAGATGTAAGACTTCCTGTTATATCAAATCAAGATGGATTTATGACATCTCATACAGCTCAAAATGTAAGACCACTTTCAGATGAAGTAGCTGGTAAATTTGTAGGAGATTATCTTGAAGTAAACTCACTACTTAATTTTGATCATCCTGTAACACATGGTGTTCAAACAGAATCAGATTGGCATATGGAACACAAAGCAAAACAAAATGATGCAATGATGAAATCTGCTTCTGTTATAGAAGAGGTTTTTGCTGAATTTGAACAAATAAGTGGTAGAAAGTACAATATGATTGAAACTTATAAAACTCAAGATGCAGATGTAATTATAGTAGCACTTGGTACTACATATGAAAGTGCACATATAGCAGCTGATAATATGAGAGAGCAAGGAATAAAAGCTGGTGTTATGATGCCAAGAGTATTTAGACCAACTCAAATAGAAAAAATAGCAAATGCATTAAAAGATGCAAAAGCAGTAGTATGTATGGATAGAAGTGCACCAGGAGGTCAACTTGGACAACTATTCCAAGATATATCTTCAGCACTTATAAATACTCCAGCTAGACCTATTATGAGCAATGTTATATATGGTTTAGGTGGTAGAGATATGACAGTTATTGAACTTGAAGATATCTATAAAAAAGCTGCAAAAGATGTAGAAAATGGTAAATTATCTGGATCTATCCAAGAGTGGGTAGGTGTAAGAGGACCAGAGTTAAAATATTATAATGTAGAGGGGAACTAATATGAGCTGTAGTTTATTAGGTGGTTGTGGACCACAAGGAAATAGAGAGATTAAAAACTTAAAAACTTACTCAACAGCAGCAGAGAGATTTGAAGGGGCACATGTACTTTGTCCTGGATGTGCTCACTCAATTATTGTAAGAGAGATACTAAATGCTACAAACGATAATCTAGTAGTTGGAGCTAGTACTGGTTGTTTAGAAGTTTGTACAGCTATATATCCTCATACTTCTTGGGATTGTTCTTGGATACATATCGGTTTTGAAAACGGATCTACTGCAATTGCTGGAGCAGAAGCTGCAAATAAAGCTTTAAGAAGAAAAGGTAGAATATCTGCAGATACTCCAGAGCCAAAATTTGTAGCTTTTGGTGGAGATGGATCTACATATGATATAGGTTTTCAATGGATAAGTGGATGTTGTGATAGAGGTCACAATATGATGTATGTATGTCTTGATAATGAAGTTTATGCAAATACAGGTGGACAAGCAAGTGGATCTACACCAATAGGTGCTAGTGCTACAACTGCTCCAGCTGGATCTGATAGTTATGGTATGAAACAAAATAAAAAAGATATGCTTTCTATAATGGCATCAAATGGTGCTAGTTATGTAGCACAAGTTGCTCCAAATAAATGGAAAGATATGGTTAAAAAAATACAAAAAGGGTTTAATACTGATGGATTTGTATATATAAATGCTATGTCTGCTTGTACAACAGAGTGGAAATTTCCTATGCATCAAACTATTGAAGTATCTGATCTTGCAACTGATTCTTTAGTGTTTCCTTTATATGAGATAATTAATGGTAGAGAGTTAAATATAACTTATAGACCAAAAAATATTGTTCCTGTTAGGGATTATTTAGGTGCTCAACCTAGATTTAAACATCTATTTAAACCTGAATATGAATATTTATTAGAAGAGTGGCAAAAAAGAGTGGATGCACAATGGGTTTATTTACAAAAAAGAGAAGAAGCAAGAGTATAATTTAACTTGTGTAGATTTTTATTAAAAAGTTAGCATATTTTATGCTAACTTTTTTTATTCTTTTTATATTTTAATTTAATATATTAAGAGGTGTATTATAGGAGTAAAAGATGTTATTAAAATTTAAACAATGGTTTCCAAAAATACATAAAAAAGCTTGGGTAGCACCCAGTGCTGATGTAATAGGAAATGTAAAAATTGGAAAAGATAGTTCTATTTGGTTTGGTACAGTAATAAGAGGTGATGTACATAAGATTCGTATAGGAAAAAGAACATCTATTCAAGATCTATCTATGGTTCATGTAACTCATTATAAAAAAGAAGATATGAGTGATGGAAATCCTACTATTATAGGAGATGATGTAACAATAGGTCATAAAGTTATGCTTCATGGCTGTACTATAGAAAATGGTTGCTTAATAGGTATGAGTGCTACTATACTAGATGGTGCAGTAATAGGAGAAGGCAGTATCGTAGGAGCCCATTCGCTTGTAACCAGCAATAAAATATTTCCTCCACATAGTTTAATACTTGGAAATCCTGCAAAAGTTGTAAAAACACTATCAAAAGAGCAAGTAGATAATCTAGTAGAACATGCTGCAAGATATGTAAAATTTAAAGATGAATATAGATAATAAAAGGAAAAATATGTTTCAAAAAAGTATAAAAGCATATAAAGATGCAAAAAAAGTTATCCCTGGTGGGGTTGATTCTCCTGTAAGGGCATTTAATAGTGTAGGTGGAACTCCACCATTTATAGCAAGTGGAACAGGAAGCTATCTTTTTGATATAGATGGAAATAAATATCTTGATTTTGTACAAAGTTGGGGTCCACTTATATTTGGGCATTGTGATAAAGATATAGAAAAAGAGGTTATAAAAACTACAAAAAAAGGGCTTAGTTTTGGAGCACCTACTACTTTAGAAACTGCTTTAGCAAAAGAGATTGTTAATATGTATGATCATATAGATCAAGTGCGATTTGTAAGCTCTGGAACTGAAGCAGTTATGAGTGCAATTAGATTAGCAAGAGGTGTGACAAAAAGAGATAATATCATAAAATTTGAGGGGTGTTATCATGGACATAGTGATTCACTTCTTGTAAGTGCAGGATCAGGTATGGCTACATTTGGAGCTCCAAGTAGCCCAGGAGTACCAGCAGATCTTGTAAAACATACAATTTTAAGTGAATATAACAATATAAAACAGTTAAAAAAATCATTTAAAGAATCAAAAGGTAAAATAGCTTGTGTTATTATTGAGCCAATTGCAGGAAATATGGGATTGGTTCCTGCAACACAAGAGTTTTTAAAAGCTTGTAGAGATCTTTGTGATAAATATGGAGCATTACTTATATTTGATGAAGTTATGAGTGGATTTAGAGCTAGTTTAAAAGGTGCTAGTGGACTTACAGATATAAAAGCAGATATTATTACTTTTGGTAAAGTAATAGGAGCTGGTATGCCAGTTGGCGCATTTGCTTCAAGAGATGAGATTATGAATCAATTAAGCCCAAATGGTGCAATATACCAAGCAGGAACTCTAAGTGGAAATCCAGTAGCTATGGCTGCAGGGTTAAAAAGTTTACAAAAACTAAAAGTTGATCCAAAAATATATAAAAAACTAAACAAAAAAGCTGTTAGACTTACAAATGGTCTTAAAAAAATAGCAAAAGAAAACAATATCCCACTTCAAGTAGATACTAGAGGCTCTATGTTTGGATTCTTTTTTGCTAAAAAGAAGCCAACAAATATGGCTGAAGTTGGAAAGTGTGATTTTGATAGATTTGCAGCATTTCATAACGGTATGTTAAAAGAGGGATTTTATTTTGCTTGTAGTCAGTATGAAACAGGATTTATCTGTACTACTATGACAAATGATGATATAGATAGCTGTTTAAAAGCTGCTAAAAAAGTGATGAAAAAAATATAAAATATAAAACCATTAAAAAAGGATAAAAATGAATTTAGAAGTAACACCAGAAGTTATAGCAAAACAATTAGCTTTAGGAGATAGTGAATCTACGATAAATCAAGTAAAACAAGCTATAGAAAATACTAAAAATTTTAATATGTTTTCAAAACATATTATTAGTTTTAATGATAGATTAAAACATATAAATAGCTATATAGCATTATCAAATAGTAAGCCATATTTTAAAATAAAATGTGATAGTACACAAGAGAGCAAAGAGTTAATTACTGAGTTTACAACAGAAGTAAATCATTTTGCTAACAAATATCATATAACACTTGAAAAAGTTAAAGATAAAGATGTATATTATATATTAGGTAGAGATAATTAAAAAAATAAAAATTATTTTTTGATACTTGACAATCTAAGACTAAAGTGCTATAATTTTATTAGCACTTTTAGTATTAGAGTGCTAAATTATATTTTAAAGGATCTAAAAATGAATAATATTTTTGAAAAACTAACAAACCAAATGAACCAAACTATAGAGTCAGGGTTAAGCCTAGCTTTACATAATAAAAATCAAGAAGTTGAGATTGTACATATAGTATGGGGACTTCTAACAAATACAAATTCTGTATTAAACCAACTATTAAATAAACTAAATATTGATAAAGCTGCTATTGAACTAGAAGCTAAAAGCTATGCAGCAAAACTACCAAGTGTAAGTAGTGTAACAAAAGAGAATATAAAAATAAGTAGAAATACAGTTAACTCTTTGCAAAAAGCACAAGGTCTTATGAATAGTATAGGAGATAGCTTTTTAGCTGTTGATACTTGGATAATTGCAAATCTTGATGATAAAGTATTTAAAGATATTTTAGGAAAATATATAGATTTATCAGAGATAAAAAAAGAGTTAGAATCTATAAGAGGTGGAGCAAAAGTAGATAGCCAAAGTGGAGATGATAATCTTGAAGCATTAGATAAATATGGAATTGACTTAAATAAACAAGCAATAGATGGGAAGCTAGATCCTGTAATTGGAAGAGATGAACAAATAAGTCGTATGATGCAAATATTAATACGAAAAACTAAAAATAATCCAATATTACTAGGAGAACCAGGTACTGGTAAAACTGCAATTGCTGAAGGATTAGCTCAAAGAATAGTAGCAAAAGATGTACCAACTTCACTACAAAATAAAAAAGTAGTAAGCCTAGATATGTCAGCACTTATTGCTGGAGCAAAATATAGAGGTGAATTTGAAGATAGATTAAAAGCAGTAATAAAAGAGGTGCAAAAGCAAGGAAATATTATTCTTTTTATAGATGAGATTCACACCATTATAGGTGCTGGAGCATCTGAGGGATCTATGGATGCTGCAAATATACTAAAACCAGCACTAGCACGTGGTGAGTTACATACTATTGGAGCTACTACATTAAAAGAGTATAGAAAGTATTTTGAAAAAGATACTGCAATGCAAAGAAGATTTCAACCTGTAAATGTAGATGAACCAAGTGTTAATGAGGCTTTACAAATCTTACGAGGTATAAAAGAGAAACTAGAAACTCATCATAATGTTACTATTAGTGATAGTGCATTAGTTGCTGCTGCAAAATTAAGCCATAGATATATCACTGATAGATTTTTACCAGATAAAGCAATTGATTTAATTGATGAAGCTGCAGCTGAACTAAAAATGCAAATAGAGTCAGAACCTACAGTATTATCAAATGTAAAAAGAGCTATAGGAGTACTAGAGGTTGAAAAAGAAGCTTTAAAGATGGAAAAAAATAAAGCAAATAAAGATAGATTAAAAGAGATAGAAAAAGAGTTAGGTGATCTAAAAGAGAAACAAAGAGGTCTTGAAACTCAATTTGAAAATGAAAAAGAGACATTTAATGCAGTATCAAATATAAAAGTAAAAATAGAGGAGTTAAAAAACAAAGCTATAATTGCAAAAAGAGAAAGTAAATTTGATGAAGCAGCAAAAATAGAATATGGAGAGATTCCAGAACTTGAAAAACAAATAGAAGAAAATGAACAAAAATGGGCAAAAATGCAAGAAAGTGGAACACTACTTAAAAACTTTGTAGATGAAGAGTCTATCTCTAGTATAGTTTCAAGATGGACAGGAATTCCCGTAAATAAAATGCTTACAAGTGAAAAGGCAAGAATCTTAAAAGTTGAAGATGTATTAAAACAAGATGTAATTGGTCAAGATGAAGCCTTAAGAGCAATATCACGAGCTATTAAGCGAAATAAAGCAGGTTTAAGCGATGAATCTCGACCAATAGGGAGCTTTATGTTTTTAGGACCAACAGGTGTTGGAAAAACTGAGAGTGCAAAAACTTTGGCAAAATTTTTATTTGATGATGAAAAAAGCTTAATTAGATTTGATATGAGTGAATATATGGAAAAACACAGTGCTAGTAGGCTTGTAGGTGCAGCTCCAGGGTATGTAGGATATGAAGAGGGTGGACAGCTAACTGAAGCAGTGCGAAGAAAACCATATAGTGTAATACTTTTTGATGAGATAGAAAAAGCACATCCAGATGTATTTAATATACTTCTTCAAGTACTAGATGATGGACGACTAACTGATAACAAAGGTGTTACGGTTGACTTTAAAAATACAATTATAATTCTTACAAGTAATATAGGAAGTAGTAAAATCATTTCAATAAGTGATAAAGAAAATAGAAAACAAGAGGTATTAAATGAGCTAAAAATGCATTTTAGACCAGAGTTTTTAAATAGACTTGATGATATAGTGATATTTGAGCAGTTAAATCTTGAAGCTATTACAAAAATTGTTGATATATTGTTTAAAGGTATTGCTTCAAAAGTTGAACAAAAAGGTATAAAACTTACCCTTACAGATGCAGCAAAAAATTATATAGCACAAGAGGGATTTGATCCTGTATATGGAGCTAGACCACTTAAAAGAGCTTTATATGAGATAGTAGAGGATAAATTAGCAGATCTAATACTAGAAGATAAACTAAAAGAGGGAGATAATATAACTTTTGATATTGTAGATAATAAAGTTATAATCAAATAAAGTTTATGGTACTTTTATTAAGTACCATAAGTATACAATAAAGCTAAAAAAATTACTTAAAATTTATTCTTAATAGTTTGTTGAACAGTTTTATAATCTTGCATATAAAAAGATACAAGATCCCAAAACTTTTTTGAGTGATTTTTGTGTTTAATATGACATAATTCATGTAATACTACATATTTTATAGCTTTAATATCAAACTGTAAAAGCATATAATTTATAGATATATTATTTATACCACTACAACTTCCCCATCTTGTTTTTGCTTTTCTATATCCTATTTTATTTGGATATAGATTTACAAGAGATGACATCTCATCAAATAGTGGATCTATGATTTTTTTTGCATTGTATTTATAAAATAGTTCTAAACCTTTTATAAACTCTTCATAACTACTACAAGAACTATTATGCTCTATTAAAAAATAGTTATCTATTAAAGTAAATTTTACTGTTTTTATATTATCATTTATTTTTAATTCTATAGGGTATAAGATACCAAGATATGGTACCTTTCCACCTGTTATAAAATCAAATTTATTTTTTCTTGGTAGTTTTTCAGTAGTGCGTAATATCCAATCTTTATGTTCAAAGATTATACTTTTAATAAGGTGTGCTTTTATACCTAAAGGTGTTTTTAATACAATTTCACTATTGTTTTGTAAGCTTAAACTTATCCTTTTTATCCTTTTATTTGTTCTATGAATTAGGGTAAAAGGTTTATTATCTAAAATAATTTTCTGAGGCATTTTTTAATTTTTTGTATAATTTATCGTGATCTGTACCATATATTCTAGTATTTGCTATGGTGGTTATAAAATTTGTATCTCCTACCCATCTAGGGATCAAATGCATATGAATATGCTCTTCTATTCCAGCACCTGCTGCTTTGTGTAGATTTAGTCCCACATTTACCCCTTGTGCATTAAGTACCTCTTTTAGCATTTTGACACCTTTTTGAGCATATAAAGATATTTTTGCAAAAAGTTCACTATCAAGATCCTCTAGGTTTTGCTCATGTTTATTTGGTATTATCATAAAATGACCTGGAGAATAAGGATATTTGTTCATCACTATAAAAAAATCTTTATCTCTATAAAGTACACCTAATTTCTCATCATCACTTATATTTGATAAAGCGATATTACAAAATATACATTTATTATTTTTTTTATCATTTTTTGTTATATATGTTGTTCTCCATGGTGCATATAATCTATCCATACTTTTATCCTATTTTTTTAAATGAGTAATATCTAACTTTATATAAATATATTGGGTATATAACTTGATTATCTATTACTTTTATATCTTTAAATAGATCTATATTATCTTCTAAAAGATACTCTAATCCTACAATAATAGAGTAGTTTACCCAATTATATTGCAAATGATTGTTATATAATTTACTATATTCTAGTAGATTAGGTGGTATATATCCTATTGAGTTTGCTATGATTATACTAAGTTTTCTATTACTTTTTTGAGTAAGTGAAAATATAAGAGGGGTATAGTTTAGTTGTGTTGATAATATATGAGATATAGGTATACTGTATCCATCTATTTGAGATAATAATATAGAACTTTTTACTATAGGGGTATTTAAAAATATATTTGAGCCTCTTAATCTTCTATTTCCTCTTAAAAATTTGCTATAATATCTATTGTTATTATCTACTTTTTTACTATATCTTAATTTATACTGTTTCATATAATTGTTTAGTTCATATCCAAAAGATGAATTATCATAAAAATTTACTATTTTTTTATATTTTACATATTTAATTAATTTTTTAAATTGATCTTTATAGCTAATAGCACCAAATATAAGATTTGGTTTTATATCTGATTTTACTTCATTTTTATTTATTAAAGGTAGATATATTTTTATATTTTTTAGATCTATATTATTTAAAAAATTTAATTTATCTATAGTTAACATAGCTACTACTTTTGTAATATGCTGATCATATATTTTATTAAATACTTTTTGTAAAGTTTGTTTTGTTTGGATTGATATATCAAACACTTTTAATGTTATAGGTTTATTTTTATATAAAATATATGTATTTGTGATATTTATTGCCTCTTTTGCATATTTTCCTATTTGAGCTGAAGGGATAATCAATGCTAGTTGATTTAAATCTGGTTGATTTGATATATTTATATCTGATGGTATTTCTGTATTATTATTTACCGTAGGTATAGAGTTGTTTATCTTTTGTGTATTTACAATATCAATATTTTGTTGTTGGATTTTAGTTCTCTTGAATGATACTATAGAACTTGATTGTGAAGTAGGTGTATATTGTACACTATTTTTTGCACAACTTGTAAATAAAATAACTAATAATATTAAACTGATATATCTCATAAATTTTCCAATATATTTTTTACTTTTAATAGATCTATAAATAATCTTTTTTTGTATGATGGATTTTTTTGTATAAATTCTAATCCAACCAAAGGGACAACAATAGAGTTTTGATACTTTATAATTGATCCTGATATTTTTACTATATCTTCATTTGTGTCAAAAAAGATATTATAAACATCTCCAAACATCAATATAACTTTTGGTTTTAATAAAGCTATCTCTTTAAAAAGATATGTTTTACAACTATTACTACACTCTTGTATGCTAATTCGTGTAGATGTATGACATTGAATAGCATAAGATATAGAGATATCTTTTATATCTATTTTTAATACATTTTGTACAATTTTTTTAAACAACTCTGCTTTTGCTTGATCTTCTAATATATTTGGTGATAAAAATAAACTCATAATACTATTATGATCATACAATTTTTTTTCAAAATTATCTTTGTTATTTGATAATGGACATAAATTACAATTATCAATATGTTTTTTTAAGAGATCTATCTCTTGTGGAAGCTCATGCAACTGAGTTATATATTTTACACTTGGTATTACAATAGGATCTATATAATTATATCCTAACCTTTTATATCCTTCTAAACAATCTAAAAGTGCCTCTTTATTTATCTTTGTCATATGATATTGTACAAAAATAAGCCTTGAAAACAGTTTTGTTCCAATTATTGGAACATTTATATAAAATAACTTGACATTTGTTCCAATAATTGGTACAATTCCGCATATTTAATTTGAAAAGGATCAAAATGACAGCACCTAATAGAAAAATAGGACCTAGTTTAAGAAAACTAGAAGCGGATTTAGAAGTAAATAAAACTACTTTACATAACTGGAAACAAAATAGACCAAAGTTATATGAATTTATCATAGAATCATATGAACATAGAACTGCTCTAAAAGAAAATATTATGTTTTTAATTGATCAAAAACAAAAATTAGAAAATAGAATCAATACTGAAAAAGCAAATATTGATCTTATGAAAACCGTCTCTTAAACTCTTAAGAGCAGTTTTATATTTAGAAGTATGAAGTTGAGCAAAAATTTATTGTGTGTGTGTTATATAAAAAAAAGCTACAACTTCATATATGTATATATAAAATTTATAAGAAAATATTTCTTCTTTTTATGTTTTTTATTATTAGTTGTATTAAATTTGATTAATTTTATAAATTATCATTCTTCACAAAATATAGCTATATTTGTAAATCTAACAAAAAAATCAACATTATCATTATCTATACCATTTTATGATACTATGAAAATATCACCAACCCTAAAAGAGATACACTATGAATATTAAAGTTTTATTTTATTTTATCTTTGTAACTATTAAAAAAGAGAGATCAAAATATCTATCATTATTTTTAATATCTACTATACTTATTTTTATATTAAGTTCATTTATGTTTGTTGTTGATGCTTCAAAAAAAGATATAAATATTTTAATACAAAATCAACCATCTCTTATAGTAAAACAGATAAAAAGTGGAAAAGTAATAGATATAGACGAAGATATTCAAGATCAATTTTTAAGTATCCATGGTGTGTTAAATAGTAATTGTAGGGTATATGGAAGATACTATTATGAACCAGCAGAAGAGTATTTTAATATAATAGGTGTTGATTTTTTTAGTAAACAAAATCAAAAATATCTAAAAAAATTAATAAATACTATAGACCTTGATAAATTTTTAGCAAAACCATATATGATAGTAGGCAGTGGTGTTAAAAAGTTTTTAGATTATTATCAATATAAAGGATATTATAGTTTTAGACCATCAAATAGATCAATAATAAAATTATATATCTATTCAACTTTTCAAAAAGATTTAAATATAGTATCCTCAGATACAATTATTATGGATATATCTTATGCTAGACAAATATTAGATATAAAAAATAATAAATGTAGTGATATAAGTTTGGATATTGAAAATTTAACAGAACAAACAACTATTTTAGACAAAATCAAAGCAAAATATTGGGATATGTTATTAATATCAAAACAAGATATATCAAAATACTATACAAACTTTTTTAGCTATAAATCTAGCTTATTTTTTCTTCTTTATTTTTTATCGTTTATAACATTTATTTTAATATTATACCAAAGATATTCACTAATAAATAGTATGGAAAAAAAACAAATAGCTATTTTTAGGATTTTGGGATGGAGTATTTTAGATATATTAAAACTAAAAATTATAGAAAATATAATTGTATTTTTTAGTGCATTTATATTAGGGGTTAATTTAGCTTATTTTTATATTTTTGTTTTAAATGCTCCTATATTACAAAATATATTTTTTGGATTTTTAAATTTAAGTACAGATATACATTTTGTCCCTACGGTTGATATGCTAAGTATTTTTTCTATATTTTTATTTTTTATAATACCTCTTATATCTATTGTATTGTATCCTATATGGAAAATAGCTATAACTTCACCTACAGAAGCATTAAAATATTAAGAAGGATAGTATAATAACTTATGATAACTATACAAAACTTAAATAAACTAATATTAAAAGATATAAATCTTAATATAAAAGATAATACATTAGTTGTAGTAAAAGGGGTAAGTGGTAGTGGAAAATCTACCCTTTTATCTCTTATTGGTACTTTTTTAAAACCTCAAAGTGGATCTATAAAAATAAACAATGAAGATATAATAAAATTTAATGATATTTATTTAGCTAGATATAGAGCTAAGCATATAGGATTTGTTTTTCAAGATTTTAATCTTTTTGAGAATTTAAATCTATATGAAAATCTTTTAGCTTCTATTTTACCTTTAGGTGATGATTTTACACAAGCAGATACAAAAATAGATATAGCTTTAAAAAAGATAAATATTTTTCATAAAAAATATCAGCAAATTTCACTTCTTTCAGGTGGAGAGAAACAAAGAGTAGCAATAGCAAGAGCTATTATAAACAATCCTGATATTTTACTTTTTGATGAACCAACAGCATCTTTAGATAAAAAAAATTCATATCAATTTATAGATATTTTAGAAAACTTGAAAAAAGATGGTAAAACTATAGTTATATCTACTCATGATATATTATTTGATAACTTAAGTTTTATAGATCAAACTATAGGTATAGATGATGGTAAACTCATATATTAATATACTTTTATCACCAAATACTTTTATACTATTATTGAGTGATTTTATACTACTTTTTTTACAATTTAGTGTTTTATATATAGTAATACAGATTATTTTTAAATGGAATTTTAATCTTCATACATCTTTTTCATATAAACTAGAAAATAGATCATATTTTGCTATGTTAATTATATATTTTACAACTATTATAAAGCTTCTTTTATATCCATATTTTATATATACCTTAGATACACTATCTTCTATTATCCCTGGGGCTATGTGTGGAGCTGGAGTAATAAGTGCTAATATATATGGAGAAAAACTACTTATTTTTAAAACAATTATACTTTTTTTAGGTGGTATTTGGATAGTTGTAAACAATCTTGATATAAAACAAAAACATACCTATTTTATGATAAATAAATCAAAGATATATTTAGTATTATTTTTCTTTTATATTGTAGAATTTATGTATGAAGTGCTTTTCTTTACACATCTAAGTACTGCTTCTATCGTAACTTGCTGTAGTGCGATATATAGTACAAATGCTACAAATGCCTTACCCTTTGGTATAAATCTTAAGATACTTTTAATCTTATTTTATTTTAGTGCAATTTTAATTTTTTGGGCAAATATAAAACAAAAATATAAAATCTCTTTTTTTTGTAGTTTATTTTTCTTTTATATTGCTTATTATGCAGTAATATATTTTTTTGGACCATATATCTATGATCTTCCTACTCACCATTGCCCTTTTTGTATGCTTCAAAAAGATTATTATTTTATAGGATATTTTATATTTGGTAGTTTGTTTTTAGCAGTATTTTATGCAATATTAAATTTTATTTTAAATATTACTATAGATAAAACTATAAAAAAATATTATTTTTTATCGAATATTTTTTTGGTTATTTTTATACTTATTACTAGTTTTTATATTTTTTTTCATTAAGTAATTTTTTTGGCTTTAAAATATGCTCTTTTTGGTGCAGGGTACCCTTCTATTGTTAAGTTTGGATTATTTGGATCTATATAGTTACTTAAACTTTGTTCAAATGTCCATGGTGTAGCTCTTTGTTCTTGTTCATCTGTTTTTGTTGTTGCTATTAACTCTATATTAGTAAAACCTGCACGAATAAGCCAATTTTTAAAACAACTAATAGTTGGAATAAAATATACATTTGGTATCATAGCATATCTTTTAGTTGGAAATAAACACACTTCATCCTCTCCATCTATGAAAAAACTATCTACTATTATCTCGCCATTATTATTTAATGCTCTAAAAAGTGACTTTAAGCTAGATATAGGATCACTTCTATGGTATAAAACACCTAACATAAAAATAAAATCAAATTTATGATCATAAAATTCAAGATGTTCTACCCCTAAAAGCTCATATTTAATATCACTTTTTACAAAACTATTTATAAGATCAAATTGCATATTAAAAAAAGGCGATGGATCAAATCCTACTAATTTTTTTGGATTATGTTTTAACATACGAAACATATAATAGCCATTATTACACCCTACATCAGCTACTATTTTATTTTTTATATTAAAAAATGGTTCAAGAAGATTATATTTTTTATTGCTTTGCCATTCACTATCTATTAATAGATCAAATATTTTAAAAGGACCTTTTCTCCACGGAATAAGTTGTTTTGCTATAGTATAGATAAGCTCTTGATCTTTTGTATTAATATTATCGTTAGATAAAATCTCTACTATATCATTTAGGTTTGTGGTATAATTATGTTGTACAATATTTTGTAATAACAGCTTATCTAAATTCTTTTTTATTGGTGCTATATTTTTCCATAAAAACCATTTAGTTCTTTCATCTCTTATATTTTGTATATTCATCTAATCTTTTCCATTTTATTTTTTAAAACTTTATAATAACAACTTTACCCTTATAGGGCAATTTAATAAAAAAAAAGATACAATAAAAAAAATAATTTTAGTTAAGGATAAGATAAAATGGCATTATATAGTTGTGGACATAAAATACCAGATAGTGATAGTATAATAGGTGCAATTTCACTTGCATATTTACAAAATCAATTAGGAAAAGAGTGTATTGCAGTAAGACAAGGAGATATAAATCCAGAGTCTGCTTATATTTTAGAAAAATTTGATCTTAAAGCACCAGAGTTAAAAACTAGTTTTGCAGGTGAAGATATATTTTTAGTAGATTTTAACAATTACACCGAAGCACCAGATGATCTAAAAGAAGCAAATATTGTAGGTATTGTAGACCATCATAAGATGGGTGGAATTATAACTTCAAATCCACTTGATGTATGGATAAAAGCAGTTGGATGTAGCAATAAAAGAGATGTTTGATTACTATGAAGTTAAAATTCCACAAAATTTAGCTGGGGCTATGATGTGTGCTATTTTAAGTGATACAGTGATATTTAAATCACCTACTTGTACAAAACAAGATACAAAAATATGTAAAGAGTTAGCCTCTATTGCTTATATTGAGGATTATAAAACTATAGGGATGGAGATGTTTAAAGTAAAATCACAAGTTGATGGAGTATCTCCTAGAGAACTTGTAAAAAGAGACTTTAAAAACTTTGATATGTATGGTCATAAAGTTGGTATTGGACAACTAGAAGTGGTAGATTTATCTATTTTTGATGATAAAAAAGAAGATTTAATAGCTGATATAAAAGCTTTAAAAGATGAAGAAGGGTATGATACAGTTCTTTTACTTTTAACAGATATTATAGCTATGGGTAGTCAAATATTAGTTGCGACAGATTCACTTGATATAGTAGAAAAAGCTTGGGATGTAAAAGTAGAAAATGATCAGTTTTGGCTAAAAGGTTGTTTAAGTAGAAAAAAACAGATTATTCCATTTTTAGAACCTAAATATAATTTATAAAAAAATCTAGTTATTTTTAAGTGATCTAATTGTAGAATACACAATATATATTAGGAGTTTAAAATGAAATTATTTTATATTATATTAATATTAGTGTATTTTATTGGTAATTTGTATGGTGTTTATCTGGATAAAACAGATTATAGCTATACAAATATTACAAAAAAACATACCGTTGTTGTTAAAAAAGATATTCCTAAGGTTGATAAAAAGAAACAAAAAGTGATTTTGGATCAAGATCATGATGGTGTTGTAGATCAAGATGATAAATGTCCAAATACAATAGATGGTGTATGTGTAGATCAAAATGGATGTGTATCAAAAGTAAAAAGAGTTGTACATTTTAATAGTGATTCTTATATAATAGATACAAAATCAAAACAAGTTTTAAAAGATATAGTATCAATAGCACATGAGTGTTTTGGGTATAAAATTGTCCTAAAAGGTTACACTGATTCAACAGCTAGTGAGACTTTTAATCAAAAATTATCAAAACAAAGGGTACAAAGTATCAAAACTACACTACTTAATTGTGGTATAAAATCGGATAGAATCACTATAAAATGGTATGGTGAGTCTAATCCTATAGCTTCTAATCAAACAAAAGAGGGTAGATATGAAAATAGAAGAGTTGAAATACTCTTTTATTGATATATTTATTTTACTGCTTCAAATTGTAACATAATAAAAAGAAATCATTTTTATTTATATATATTAAAACTAGTATCATTTATTATACGATATGATTTTCTTATGTAATATATGGAATTATTCGTATATTCAATAATTTATTTTAATAATAAAAATTATAAGGGGAAGATATGGCATTAATGGAAGCACCAGCTAACACTTCAGTTTGGGTTAGCGAAGAAAACTGTAAAGCCTGTGATAAATGTGTGGATGTATGTCCTGCAGGTGTACTTGTGATGAGACCAGCACCAAATTCAGTTTTGGGTTCTATGATACAAGTGGCATTTGGAGATGATTGTATAGGTTGTAATGAATGTGAATTAATATGTCCTGATTTTGCTATTTTTGTAGCAGATAAAAAAGAACATAAATTTGCAAAATTAAAAGATGAAGCCAAAGCAAGAGCTGAAGCTATTAGAAATAATAATTATAGATTACCTGCGGGTTATTAAGGAGAATATGAATGGCAACAAGAGAAATTATATCTACTGGTAATGAACTATCAGCTATTGCTGCAGTTGATGCTGGTTGTGAATTTTTTGGTGGATATCCTTTGACTCCATCAAGTGAGATTATGCATGTGTTATCTGATCTTTTACCAAAAAATGGTGGAGCTTCAATTCAGATGGAAGATGAGATAGCAGGTATTTGTTGTGTTATTGGTGCATCAATGTCAGGAAAAAGAGCTATGACAGCTACTTCAGGACCAGGAGTTTCACTAAAAGCTGAAAACTTAGGATTAGCACAAATGGCAGAAACACCACTTGTACTTGTAAATGTAATGAGAGGTGGACCATCAACTGGACTTCCAACTCGTGTATCTCAAGGTGATGTACTTCAAGCAAAAAACCCATCACATGGGGATTATAAATCTATTACACTATGTGCTGGTAATTTAGCTGAGTGTTATACAGAAGTTGTAAGAGCATTTAATTTAGCAGATAGATTTATGCAACCTGTTATTGTACTTACTGATGAAACTTTAGGTCATATGCATGGAAAAGCTATGATCCCTACATTAGAAGAGGTAAAAGCTGGTATTAAACCAAGAGCAAAATTTGAAGGTGATCCAAGTGAGTATCATCCGTATGAATGTGAACAAGATCAACCAGCAGTTCTAAATCCTATGTTTGAAGGGTATAGATACCACTTTACAGGTCTTCATCATGATAAAGATGGTTTTCCAACAGAGGAGATCAATACTTGTAAAGCTTTAATAGAAAGACTTGACAATAAAGTAGAAGCTCATAAAGATGAGATAGAGTTAAATGAAGAGTTTATGTGTGATGATTTAGGTGCAGATGATATATTAATCATAGCTTATGGTTCAGTATCACTTGCAGCAAAAGAGGCTATTAGAGATCTTAGAAAATCTGGTATAAAAGCTGGATTATTTAGACCAATTACACTATGGCCATCTCCTGCAGATAAAATCAAATCATATACAGATAAAATTAAAAATGTTTTATGTGTAGAGTTAAATATTAGACAATATACTGAAGAGATAGAGAGAGTTTCTGGAAGAAGAGATCTTGAAGGTCTTTATAAAGTAAACGGTCGTGCTATATCTCCTGCTGAGATTGTAGCAAAAGTTAAGGAGGTATTCTAAGATGGCTTATAATTATAATGAATATTTAAGAACAAATAAAATGCCAACACTATGGTGTTGGGGATGTGGTGATGGAGTTATCCTAAAAGCTACAATTAGAGCAATTGAAAAAATGGGTTGGTCTATGGATGATGTTTGTATAGTTTCTGGTATTGGTTGTAGTGGAAGATTCTCTTCATATATCAATTGTAATACAGTACATACAACTCACGGTAGAACTATAGCTTATGCTACAGGGATCAAACTAGCAAATCCAGATAAACATGTTATTTGTGTTGCTGGAGATGGAGATGGATTAGCAATTGGTGGAAACCATACAATTCATGGTTGTAGAAGAAATATTGATATTAATATGATCCTTATAAATAACTTTATTTATGGTCTTACAAACTCTCAAACAAGTCCAACTACTCCTCAAGGATTTTGGTCAGTTACTATGAAACAAGGAAATATTGATCCTACTTTTAATGCATCAAATTTAGCAATTGCAGCTGGAGCTTCTTTTGTTGGTAGAGAAACAGTAAATGATCCTAAGAAAATAGAAAGACTTTTAGTAAAAGGTTTTGAACATAAAGGTTTTAGTTTCCTTGAAATTTTATCAAATTGTCATATTAACTTAGGTAGAAAAAATAAAATGGCATCAGCTATGGAAAATCTTAATTGGATAGACTCTATTACAGTTGCTAAATCTAAGTATGATAAAATGAGTGAAGAGGAGAGATTAAATCTACTTCCTACAGGTGTATTACACCACGATACACAAGCTAGAGAATATTGTGATATGTATCAAGATGTAAAAGATGCTCATCAGAAAAAAAGAGGTAAAATCACACAAGATGATTTTGCTAAAAAGATATAAGGAGTAACACAATGGCTAGAACTTTAATGAGATTTACAGGTGTTGGTGGACAAGGTGTTCTTCTAGCTGGTGAGATTTTTGCAGCTGCAAAAATTAAAGCTGGTGGTTATGGACTAAAAACTGCAACATATACTTCACAAGTAAGGGGTGGTCCAACAGTAGTTGATATCACACTTGATGATGATGAGATATATTATCCTTATGCAAAAGAGGGTGATATAGATTTTATGTTAAGTGTTGCACAAGTTAGTTATAACTCATTTAAAAATGGTGTAAGTGATGGTGGTACTATTGTGATTGAGCCAAACCTTGTAAAAGCTAGCGATGAAGATAGAAAAAGATGGAATATCGTAGAGATTCCTATTATTACTTTAGCAAAAGAGGAAGTTGGAAATGTAATTACTCAATCTGTAATTGCATTAGGTATTGCAAACTGCTTTATGGAAGCTGTTGATAAAGACTTATTAGAGGAAGTTATGCTTTCTAAAGTTCCTGCAAAAGTTCATGAGATCAATAAAAAAGCTTATGAGATAGGATATAGAGAAGCATCTGCTAATAAATAATTAAAAAGAGGTTTTTTATAGCCTCTTTTTTTATTATAAACAAATTGAAAAAATTCAAAACCAAAGATAAAGTATTTGGCAATAAAAAATTAGCTTTTAGTTTCATTATAAACTATTACTTAAATTCCATATAGGGCTCATTAAAGCTAAAATAAGCCATAAAACTATCAATGATATAATCAATACACTTAATGGCTCTATAGCAGTATTTAATTTTTCTATACTTTGTTTAAAATAATTTTTATGTATTTTTACTATCTCATCTAAAATAGTAGTGTAGTTTGAGGTTTGTTCTGCTGTAAAGAGTAACTTAAGTGTTAAATTATCAAATAATTTTGTTTTATTAAAAGCTTCATATATACTTAGTCCACCTTTTAAATCTAGAATAATCTGATCTAATATCTTTTTTATATATAAATTTGATGCTATATCTTTACTATTTTGTAATGCCGTTTGAAATTGATATTTTGATTTTACAAGTGTTAAAAGTGCTAAAAATAATGTATAAAATTGATATGATCTTAACACTTTACTTAAAATTGGTATATTTAGAACCAGAACTTTATCCCAAAAAAACTGATACTTTTTATATATAGCTTTAATAATAAATAAACTCCCTACAATAGTAGCTAAAATTATCCAATAATACTCTAAAATAATATCTTTAAATTGTAGTAATATTACTGTTGAAACAGGTAAGTGAGTTTTCATAGAACTAAAAATATATTCAAAATTTGGTATAACATATATAAAAATCATCCCTATAGATAAAAAAAGTGATCCAAAAAGTATCATAGGATATTTTAAACTATTTTTTAAACTATCTTTACTTAATTTATCCTCTTGCAAAATAGTTATTAAAGAATCTATTGTTTGATTGATATCTCCATTTTTTATACCTAAATCTAAAAAAAACAGTATTATAGTAGGAATATCTTTTTTATATTTTATAAGTGAATTTTCTATGGTTATTGAATTTTTAATACTATTTTCAATAATTATTAATATCTTGGTTATCTGTTTTGATGGTTGGTTTTGTAAAACCAATGATATAGCTTCACTAATAGTAAGTTTTGCATCTAACATAACTTTTAGTTGTTTTAAAATAGGCAATAGATCTATCTTTTTATTAAAAGATAAAGTTACTTTAGGATTTTTTAGTTTTATATCTATTACATCCGTAGGAAACTCTTTTAATGATTTAAGTTCATCTATTGAAGATGCTTCTAATTGCATATTGTTTAGTTTTTGTTCTTTTATATATTTTATTTTATATATCATAATCTATCTTACTTAAAAATTCCTCTTTGGAGATAATACCTTGATCCAATAACTCTTGAGCTACAGTACTTAAGGATCTAAAAT
>JAMOPZ010000009.1 GCA_027064245.1 Campylobacterales bacterium | reverse complement strand
AGATAATTTTCTGTTTACCCAAAAGGAAGCTTACGAACTTTTTTGTGTAAATAATGTATATGAAGCTTCAAAAACTTTATACAATGAATTAAAAAAATTAAGTGATAATCTATATGTAGTAACAGCTTCATATAGTGGTAAAAGAGTTTTGAGTCAATCTTTACTTATAGACAAAGATATAAACAATGAGTTTAATATACTTGATATAAAAAGTAAAAATGATATTTTTAAAGAGCAAAAAAGGGTAACAAAAGAGTTGGATAAATATCAACAAAGTATAACAGATACTGATTTTACAGTTTTTGATGGTATTTTAGATCAAGAGTTTCAAGAAGGAAATAAATTATCAGCAAGTGCTATTAATAGCTATATAAAATGTCCTATGCAATATTATTTTTCTAATGTATTAAAACTAAATAATCCTCAAGATGAACAAGATGGTTTTGATGCGGCTCAAAAAGGAAAATTGATGCACTTGTGTTTTGAACTGTTTGTAAATAAAATAAAAGATAAGAATATCACTACAACAGATACTAAAATTTTATATAATCTTATGCTAGATATATCACAAGAAGCTTTTAATCATGATGATACAAAAAAAGATATAGGATATGATAAAGATGGTAAGCTAAAATTAAATATCAATCATAAAATAGATTTACAAATATTACAAAAAGGGTTATATGATATCGATATCTCTGATAAAAGTGAATTGGCTAAATTTGTAGATTATTATATAGAAAATGGTTTTGATGGATTTAAAAACAGTAGTGCTGAAGAGTTGTTTATGCTTGATAGTAAGTTTGAGACAATTGATTTAAAAAATAAATCTAAAGACGAGATAGAAAATATATCAAGTAGTACAAGATTTATAAAAGGTTTTATCGATAGATTGGATTTACTAAATAATGGTGAAGTAAATATCATAGACTACAAATCAAGTGTAAAATCATATAATAAAAAAGATTTTATGCTAGACGAGAATGATTATCTAAAAAATGTACAACTAGGTATATATATGCTTTATGCAAAACAAGAGTATAAAGATAAAAGTTACGATGCATATCTTTTAAGTTTCAAAGATGATGAGCCAAATGATAAAATAAAGATAAATGATACAATATGTGATGATGTTTATGAAACTATGCTAAAAAAACAAATCTTACAAATAAAAGATGATATAAATAGTGGAAAATTTGAGTTTAATAATAGTGATAAAAAGGTATGTGAGTATTGTAACTTTAAGTATATTTGTCATCAAGAAGTACTAAATAAATATTCACCTATTTAACTAAATATTTATTGTAGTTGTGTTACAATTTAGTCAAATCACTAAAAGGAAAAGAAAGTGTCTAAACTAAAACTAAATGCTGGTGGATTAAGCTCCCTAGTAATTGCAAGAGACAAAGAACAAACAATACTAAAACAATATATTGAGTTTTCACAACATACGGTTATCACAGCACCTAGAAGATATGGGAAAACTACTCTTGTAAATAAGGTTTTAGAAGATTTAAAAGATGATTATCTTATAGTAAAAGTTGATATATTTGAAGCTACAAATATAAAAGAGCTATGCGAACTTTATATAAATGCAGTTTATAAGTCTATAGGTATAGCAAATTTTTTACACTCTATAAAAGAATCTATCTTTACTCTTTTAGATAATTTTAAACTTCAATATCAACAAGATGGTATAAAACTAGGCTATGAGATATCAAAAGAGCAAGATGAAAATAAGCTACTTGAAAAGACATTTAATTTTGCAAATAAATTTGCTACATTATTTGGAAAAACTATGATAGTATTTTTTGATGAATTTGGTGATACATTAAAATTTGGTGAAGAGTTTCTTAAAAAACTTAGAGCATATATGCAAACTCATAATAGTATTGTTTATCTTTTTGCAGGAAGCCAGGCTAGTGTTATGAATAATATATTTTTAAATAATAATAGTGCATTTTTTAATTTTGCTAGTTTATTTAACTTAGGGCTTTTGGATACACTACAAACAAAAGAGTTCTTAGATAATTTTAGTATCAATAACAAAACTTTTGATAAGCAAAGTATAGATAAGCTAGAAATAACTACTAAATTTCATCCATTTTATCTTATTAAAACATTACAAGAGGCTTATATATTAGCTTTGCTTGACAATAAAGATATAATTGATGAACAATATATTATAAAAGCAATAAAAAAGATACTTGATGATAATAATGCTTATTTTGAATCACTTTGGCAAAAGATAAACAATAAAAAATATAAAGGTACGATATTTAAAACACTTAGTCACTCTAAAGATTTAAAATTACTTGATATAAATAGTTCATATAAATCACAACTTTTAAAAGAATTAAAAGATGAAGGATTGCTTACAAAAGATTTAAAATTTACTGATCCTTTTATATCTCTATGGTTAAATAATTGGAAGATAATAGATGAGATATAAAAGATATATTATAATTAGAAATCAATAAAATAAATATAAAGGATTGAAATGACAAAAAAAGATGTACAAAGTTTTGATAAATTGATTATCAAAACTTTCAAAGGTAAACAAAATAGTTTTGAAGAGATTATAAAAGTATGTGCAAATTTGGCAGTGCAGGAAAATAGTATTCAAAATCAAGAGCTTATGGATAGAGTGATGGAAAATTGTAATCAAACACAAGCTTCAGAATTTTTAGATCATTATTTTAATTTTGCAAATTTAATAGTTGAAAAAATAGAACAATTTGAAAATATGCCCGATGAGAAACAGTATGCTCAAATGTTAAAGGCATTTGTCAAAAATATTTTAACAGTTATTCCTCAAAACAAATGGCAAGATCATATTATGGCTTCATTTGAATACTTAACTGATGTTATAAATAACGAATATAGTTTATATGATATGAGTTTGGATGATTTTGAAAAAAAATTAATTGAAAAGTTTGCAGGTGTTACCCCTATGGCGGAGCTTTATGCACTATCTATTAAAATAATAGGTGAAAATGAATTAAATCCAACAAAAAAAACAAAAGTTGAATTATTACAATTGATGGAGATATTGGTCTCTTTTATTATTTTTTCTAATATTACAAGAAAAACTGTAATGATGAAAGGTACAAAACAATTAGATTCAGTAAATAGTACTGAGTATGATCCAAATTATGAAACTAATGATAATAGAATATACCAATTAAAAATATCAATCAAAGGTGCAAAACCACCTATTTGGAGAAGAGTATTAGTAGAAGCTAATATATCATTTTATGGTTTACATATGCTTATTCAAGAGATATTTAATTGGGAAAATTATCATATGTACCAATTTGATGGTAATTTTGGAAACTATAGTGATGAGGAATTTATAGATGAAGAGTATGGATACAATAACAAGAAAAATTATCCAACAGAGGATATTAGAATATCGCAAGATCTTATAAATGAAAAAGATAAAGTAAAATATACTTATGATTTTGGTGATGATTGGGAACATGAAATAGTATTGGAAAAAATCTTAGATTATGATGATAATATCAATTATCCTATTTGTACAGCAGGAAGAAGAAATGGACCAATAGAAGATTGCGGTGGTATATGGGGATATAGTGATATAGTATATGCAATTGAAAATAAAGATTTTACAGAATTAGAACATCTATTTGATGATGGTGAGTTTTATTATGAAGATTTTGATCCAAGTTATTTTAATAAAGATGAAATTAATGATAGACTGCATAGAAGATAATAAATAAAATGGATGAAATAGTACAAAATAACTACTATAATGATATAAAAAATATTCTTCAAAAAGCAAGAGAAAATACATATAAACAAATCAACTTCATTATGGTAGAAGCCTATTGGAATATAGGTAAAACTATAGTAGAGCAAGAACAACATGGAGAGGATAGAGCAAAATATGGTAAGGCTATCATCAAAGAGTTATCTGCTAGATTAACTCAAGATTTTGGTAAAGGATTTTCAACTCAAAGTTTATGGAATATGAGACAGTTTTATATGGTATTTCCAATTCTCTCTACACTGTGGAGAGAATTAAGTTGGAGCCATTATAAACTTATAATGAGAGTGGAAAATAAAAAAGCTAGAGAGTATTATATAAAAGAATCAGTTGCTTCAAACTGGAGCGTAAGAGCTTTGGAGCGACAAATAGGCACTCACTACTATGAAAGAATAGTATCTAGTAAAGATAAGCAAATAGTTATAAATGAAGCAAAAGAGAAAACAAAAGCTCTTCAATTAAAGCCAAAAGATATTATTAAAGATCCTTATATATTGGAGTTTTTAGATCTAAAAGATAATATATCTTTTAGAGAAGATGAGCTTGAATCTGCACTTATAGATAATATACAAAAATTTCTTCTTGAGCTTGGTCGTGGCTTTGCATTTGTGGCACGACAAAAACATATCAAAACTGAACTTAGTGATTTTTATATTGATCTTGTATTTTACAATTATATCTTAAAATGTTTTGTAATAGTTGAGCTAAAAAGAGGTAAACTTACTCATCAAGATATAGGACAGCTTGATATGTATGTAAATATGTATGATGACTTAGAAAAAAGTGAGGGCGATAATCCA
>JAMOPZ010000008.1 GCA_027064245.1 Campylobacterales bacterium | reverse complement strand
AAAACTTAAAGTTGAAACTCAAAGTGAAAGTTTTAGATCAACAGAATCAATAGCAGGTGAAGAGGTAGTATTATTTGATATGGATCTTATGGAAACTTCAAAATTTTTACAAGATACTCCAAAGCCAAAATCTATAAGAACTACAAAGCCTAGTGCATTTGGAAATGTTCCTAGAGGATTAAAAAGAAAAGGCAAAAAGAAAAGATATACAAAAGCACCAGTAGTAGAAGATGTTACAGAAGTGACTATTCCTGAAGATTGTAGAGTTTATGAATTTGCAGAAAAAATTGGTAAAACTACAGGTGATGTAATAGGTAAACTTTTTATGCTAGGTATGTTAGTAACTAAAAATGATTTTTTAGGTGCTGATGAATTAGAGATCTTAGGTGATGAGTATGGTATAGATATTACAGTTAAAAATGAACTAGAAGAGTTAGATTATGAGCAAGATTATCAAGAAGATGTTGTAGATACTACAAATTATATCACAAGACCACCAGTTGTAACAATTATGGGTCATGTAGATCATGGTAAAACTTCTCTTTTAGATAAGATTAGAAAAAGTAGAATTGCAGCTGGTGAAGCAGGTGGTATTACTCAACATATTGGAGCTTATACTATAAATAAAAATGGGCAAGATATAACATTTGTAGATACTCCAGGGCATGAGGCATTTAGTGCTATGAGACGAAGAGGTGCTAGTATTACAGATATTATTATTATAGTTGTTGCAGCTGATGATGGTGTAAAACCACAAACTATAGAGTCTATTAAAGCTGCAAAAGAATCAGGTGCTCCTATAATAGTAGCAGTAAATAAAATGGATAAAGAAGCTGCAAATATAGATATGGTAAAAGCAGGTATGTCAGAACACGATATTACTCCTGCAGATTGGGGTGGAGATGTAGAATTTATTCCTGTTTCTGCTCAAAATGGTATGGGTATAGATGATCTATTAGAAAATATACTTATACAATCTGAACTTCTTGAACTTCAAGCAGATCCGAATGTACTTGCAAAAGCTACGGTAATTGAAGCTACTCAAGTAAAAGGTAGAGGTGCAGTTGCAACTGTTATTATTCAAAATGGTACATTAAAAATTGGTGATAATATAGTTGCAGATACAACATTTGGTAGAGTAAAAGCACTTTTAGATGATGCAGGAAAATCTGTAAAAGAGCTAGGTCTTAGTCGTACAGGTCAAGTAGTAGGGTTAAATGAAGTACCAACAACAGGAACATCACTAGTAGCTCAAGAAAATGCTGCACTTGCTAAAGATATAGCTACAAAAAGAGCAGAACATGCAAGAGCAAAAGAGTTAAGTAGATCTACTAAAGTATCTTTAGATGAGATGGCAGGACTTATAGCAGAAGGAAAGATTAAAGCATTACCAATTATACTTAAAGCTGATGCAGGTGGAAGCCTAGAAGCTATAAAATCAAGCTTAGAAGCTATAAAAAATGATGAAGTAAAAGTAAAAATTATCTCAAGTGGAGTAGGTGGCATTACTGAAGCTGATGTTGCAATGGCAAGTGCTAGTGAAGATTGTATTATCTTAGGGTTTAATGTAAGACCAACAGGAAGTGTAAAAACTAAAGCAAAAGCTGAGGGAATTGAAATAAAAACATACTCTATTATATATGCATTAATAGATGATATAAAAGCAATTTTATCTGGTATGATGAGTGCCGTTGTAATAGAAGAAAATACAGGTCAAGCACAAGTTTTAGAAACATTTGTAGTACCAAAAGTAGGTACTGTTGCAGGTACTAAAGTAACAGATGGTAAAGTAGTACGAGGTGGATTAGCAAGAGTTATTAGAGATGGTGTTGTTATATATACAGGTGCTATTAAGTCATTAAAAAGATTTAAAGATGATGTAAAAGAGGTAACTAATGGTTATGAATGTGGTATTATCTTTGAAAACTTTAATGATATAAAAGTAAATGACTATATAGAAACATTTATAGAACATAAAGAAGAACAAACAATAGATTAATGGCAAAACTTGATAAAGCAAAAGAGTATATAGGTGTCTTAAAAATGTATTTAGGATTAATTACAGCATTAATAATTAGTGATTTAGCAGGTGTCGCAAAACTTTTTAATAGTAGTAATATAGGTGTATCATTTTGGCTTGGTATAGTTACTTTAGTGGTGTTGACATATAGTTTTGGTAAATTGTCTAGATATACTCATAAAAAAATTAATGAATTGGAGGATTTATAATGAATATAGAAACTGTAGCATTAATATCGTTTATTTTAGTATGTGGATATACTTTATATACCATAGCTTCTAGTAGTTTGGATTTAATAAAAGAATGAAAAATAAAAGTATAAATTTACAAAGAACAGAATCATTACTAAAAGAACTTATACCTGAAGCTTTAAGCTCTTTAAATGATCAGTTTATAAAAGGACTTACAATTACTGATGTTGATTGTAAAAATGGCAAGTATGATGCAAAAGTTTATTTTGATGGATCTGATTATTCAAAAGAGGAACTAAAAATTATTCGTATAGCACTAAGACGTGCAAATGGTAGAATAAAATCATATATTTTACATGCAACATCTTGGTATAAGTGCCCAAATTTTGAGTTTATTCAAGATGATATGATAGAAAAAACAAAAAGACTAGAAAATCTTTTTGAACAAATAAAGAGTAAATAATGAATGCAGAGTTAGAAAATTCTATAAAACTTACAGTTGAAGGTTGTGGGTGTAGACTATATGATATAGTAAATACAAGAGAGAATAAAAATAATATTTTAAGAATTTTTATTACAAAAGATGGTGGAGTAAATATTGATGATTGTGCTTCTGTTAGTCGTATGCTCTCTCCGCTTTTAGATATAGATGAACCTATAAATGGAAAATATCTTTTAGAAGTAAGTTCTCCTGGACTTGAACGAAAACTTAAAACACTAAATCATTTTATAAATTCAATTGGTGATATGGTAAAAGTAAAAGAGTTTTCAACAGAAGTTTTCAAGGGTAAATTACTAAAAGCTACTAAAGATGGAGATATTACTTTGCAGTTAGAAAATAGTAAAGATACAGTTGATATAAAATTTGAAGATATATTAAGTGCATCTACATATTTTGTATGGAAATAGGGTAAAGGTATCGATTTGCAAAAAGTAGTTTGTGTATTAAGTGGGGGTATGGACTCAACACTATGTGCTTATATAGCAAAAAAAAGTGGTTATGAGATTATCCCTTTACATTTTAATTATGGACAAAGAACACAAAAAAAAGAGTTAGAGTGTTTTAGAAAAATATGTGAAGATCTATCTGTGGATAATAAATATGAGATAGATATACCTTTTTTTACTGCTATTGGAGCTAGTGCATTAACAGATGATTCTATAGATGTTCCAATATCTGGTATAGAAGATGGTGTACCTGTTACTTATGTACCGTTTAGAAATGGTATTTTTTTAAGTATAGCAGCTGCAGTTGCAGAGAAAGAAGATGCTTGTGCTATATATATAGGTGTAGTACAAGAGGATAGTAGTGGATATCCAGATTGTACAGATAGTTTTATATCTAAAATGGAAAATAGTATAAATCAAGGGACAAAAGAGACTACAAAATTAAAAATTATAACTCCGCTTGTACATATGACAAAAGAGCAAATAGTACAAGAAGCTGTCTTCTTAAATGTACCTTTAAAAGATACTTGGAGTTGTTATAAAGATGAAAATAAACCATGTGGAGTATGTGATAGTTGTCGTTTACGAGCTAAAGGGTTTGATTTGGCTAATCAAATAGATCCTATTTTATAAGGATTATTTTTAAATATGGATTTAGAGAAATATAACTTTACAGTATCTCAAAAAAAGATTTTAAATGATATAAAAAAAGATTTTTTTATGTGGAATGAAAAAGATTTTGATGAGATTTTTCCATATGAATTAGAAAAAAAGTATAAAACCAAACAATTATCAAAAAAAATATTTGAATATTATACTAAACTTCATGAAAATTTAAAAAATAAACCAAACAATTATACTAGTTTTGATAATGTTAAATATGATACAAGAAAATATAGTTTTAAAGAGATTCAAAAAGATGGTATGGGGCTAGGTACTTGCCCAGTTGCTTCTGAGGGTACAAGATGTTGTAATCTTTTAACTCTTGATGCTGTAGAGTCTTGTGGGTTTGATTGTAGTTATTGTAGTATTCAAAGTTTTTATAACCAAAATCAAATAGGTATAGATAAAGATTTTAAACAAAAACTGGAAAATTTAGAGTTAGATTCAAATAGAATATATCATATAGGTACAGGACAAAGTAGTGATTCTCTTATGTGGGGAAATCGTGATGGGATACTTGATGCTTTATTTGAATTTGCTAGAAAATACCCAAAAGTTATTCTTGAATTTAAAACAAAATCATCAAATATAAAATATTTATTAGAAAATGAGGTTCCAAAAAATATAATTTGTACTTGGAGTTTAAATACACCTACGATCATAGCAAATGAGGAGCATTTAACTGCATCTTTAGATGAAAGAATACAAAGTGCAAGGATATTAGCAGACAAAGGTGTACTTGTAGGATTTCATTTTCATCCTATAGTACAATATGAAAAC
>JAMOPZ010000007.1 GCA_027064245.1 Campylobacterales bacterium | reverse complement strand
TAAAAGTATTCAAAAAAGATCACGCATCAAGACTAGGTCTACTTAAATTAGTTGGTCAACGTCGTCGTTTAATGAAGTACTTTAAAAGAAAAGATAAAGATGCATACTTAAAATTAGTAGACGCTCTGTCTATCCGCGACAATATCTAGTACAATCTATACCTCATAAGCCCTTTTTTGGGCTTATCTCTTTATAAAAATATCTCTATAGCTTTTTCTAAATCCTCAACCGTATCAATTCCAAAACCAGTTGAAGCAGCAACCTCAATTATTGTAATTTTCAGTTTATAAAACTAAAAAAGCAGACATAAAGGTGTCAGATTAAATTAATAAACTCTTTTTTACAAGGAGTTTTTATGAGATATAATAAAAGAATAGAAACAGAAAAGTTTACTATTTCACCTAGCTCTATGAGTGAAATAGAAATGTTTTTAAATATACACTTAGGTGAAAGTTTAATTAATATTATTAGTATTATGGATTATATATGTGAATGTAAAGTAAAAACTTCACAAGGAGAGAAAGTAGTTTTAATATCTATTCCTGCAAAAATAGTTCATCATAAATTACATAAAAAATAAAATGAATAATATAACAAGAAAAAGTTTTGATTTTAATATAGATGTCTCAATATTATTGAATGATTTAGAAGATGAAATATTAGAAAAAATTAAGGCTTACTTATATGAAGCAAAAGTTATTTTTCTTAAATTTTATATAAATGAGTATAAATTTTATATTAATAGTTTTATACTAAAAATGGAAAATTATATTATGAATGATTGTGATATAATAATGGAAAATGTAATAGATACAGAGATGTCTAATAATAAAATAGTAATAAAGTTAAATATTTTGTATCCTAGGAAACTGTAATATGAATAAAAATAAATATAATGATTTTTTTAATAATATAAAAGAGTTTAAAAAAAAACAGTATGAGCATAAGCAAAGAGGATTTAATGATTTTAACCCACTTACAATAGTTAGAAAATATAATGATGAAGTATACTTACATTCTGCAATGATAGGAGCATTTTTAAATCCTAACGCTAAGCATTATCAAAATAGTTTATTTTTAGATACTTTTTTGCAAGTAGTTGATATAGATTTTTATATAGATGTATCTATCTCAAAAGTATATATTGAATATCAAGATATAGATTTATATATAACAGATGGAGTAAATCATATTATAATTGAAAATAAAATATGGGCAGAAGATCAAGCTTGTCAAATTATTAAATATATAAATATAATAAAAGAAGAAAATAATTTAAATATTGATGATAGTGCTATACCAATAATTAGTAATCTTTATGTATTATATCTAACTCCTAGAGACAAAAAAGTATCTGATGAACATGAAGTTAAAGATGGATATATTTTTTTTAGTGGAAAAGATGAGCAACTATTGGATTGTTCAAGTCGTGATATGACAAAAAGGTTGGTTCCAAATGGTTTAAAAAATTATCGTGTAAAATATAAAAAAATTTCATATAAAAATGAAATAAAAAAATGGCTTAACAGTTCGCTACAAGAAGTTAGAAATATTGTAAATTTGAGTGAGATATTAAAGCAATATATCGAAGTGGTATCAATGGTTAATAAAGAGTACAAAGGGAATGTTATGAGCTTAGAAGAGTTTATACTTAGTAAAAAAGAAGATGAACAAGATAGTATAATTGAAGTTTTAAATGAGTTAGTAAAAAAATATATTAATGAAAAGAATAAAATAAAATTAAATGTTTTCGAGTTTTTTTTAGTTGATGATTTAATTAATAAATTTGAAAATAGTGATTTTAATATGTATAAAGTAGTTAAAACTGGTAATTTTATGAAAAAATATGATGGTAAAATTGAAATTTTTAAAGATAATTGGAAAATAAGATTTATTATAAGATTTGAAAAAGATAATATGCAAAATTGTTATTGTTCTTTTTTGAAAATAGATGATAATATAGAGCTAGGAGAGATTAAAAATAAATTTACAAAACTTGGTAATATCTCAGATTCAGAAACAACAATAACTTCATTAAAGTGGTTGTATTTAGGTGAATATAAAAATTTAGATGATCGAATAATTGAAATACAGTTTAAACCAGAAAAAATATCTTTATTTATATTTGAAATATTTAAGAAGATGGAAGCAGATTTTAGAGAAAAGTATGGTGCATCTTTTGATGAAATAAATCTTTATGTGGAGAATAAATATAACTATGAACAAAATTAAAGCTGTAATCCTATCAAGTGCTAAGTTAAATGATACAAAAATCTTAGAAGATAAATATGAAAATATTAAAAGTTTTTTAGATTTAAATATACCTGAACATGTAACTATAACAATAGGTGTGATTAAAAATGTAAATTTAATTAGTTTTTTGCAAGAGAAGGGCTATGAAATTAATAGGAAAAATCAAAGAGTTATGAGTCTTGAAAATTCAAATAAAAAATTAATTAGAGAAAATGATTTGGTTATATTTTTTAAATATCAGAATAATCCAAAAATTGATGATTTTATTAAATATGCAAAAAGTATTGAGAATAAAAAAATTGTAACTTTAGATATGGAGTAGTTTTTTATGATAGCATCTGTAAAAGAAATTTTTAAAAGTTTAGAAAAATCAGAAGAACAAAGATGTTATATAAAATCAAAAGCTATTTCAAAACTAAATCGTTTTCGAAAAGATTATGGTAGACCATATCAAAAAAGTGATAAAGTTGGAATGTTTGAGCATTATATTTTTTGTAAATGTGCTAATCCATCATCTTTAATTTGGGAAAAATTAGAAATAAATATAGAACAGAAAGATAAAAGATATTGTCCAGAGTGTATGTGTGCAGTGTATAAGGTTGACAATAAATATATGTTTGAAAAAAGGACTGCTAAGGATAACTGTATAGCTGTCAGTATTGATTTTATTTTTAAATTAAATGAAGAAAATAGTAATATTAAATATTCTAAAATGTTGGAGAAAATGTATAGTGCACATAAACAGCTATTCGATAGTAATGGATATTATAAAACAGAGGATTTAGTTTAAAAGGAGAGTCTATTGAATCATAATAGTTTAAATCAAATATTAAAATGGGCAGATAAAAATAAAATTGATGATTTGAAATTTATTGATTATAATTGTGAATGTAATGATAAAAATTACAGAGGTTTACCAAGAGATAGAGAGGTATTATTGAAAATTAAAAATTTAAATTTATCTGAGTACAATCTTAATGATATTCCAGAAGAAATTGGGGATTTACAAAATTTAGTTTGTTTAAACTTAGATTTTAATAACTTCACATTATTGCCATATAATTTATGTAATTTGGAAAACTTAGAAACTTTGAGTATCTCTGAAAATAAGCTTACTAAAATAGAGGAAGACTTCTCATTTTTACCTAATTTGTACAGGATTAATATAGTAGGAAATAATTTAAAGAAAATACCAAATAAATTAGTACATTTTATTGTTAATACAATGAATTAATGGTTTAGGTATAAAATATGGCATACAAACATGACTACGACAAAATATTAACAAGACTAACTGTAATCCTCTCAAAGCTTAATGATGGTGAAGCTCTGTCAGTTAAAGAACTGGCAAAAGAGTTTAACACCAGTGACAGAACAATACAAAGAGATTTCAATGAACGACTTGTGTCTTTTCCAATTTATCAAGAAAATAAAAGATGGAAGATGCAAGATGGATTTAGAGTTGAAAAAGCTAAATCACTTGAAGATGAAATTGTTCTTGATATCATTGAAAAAATAACTGAAGGTATCGGTGGAAAATTTTCTACAAAAGCACATAATTTACTTTCAAAAATAAAAAATGAAGACTTCAATCCTATCTACACAAAAGTAAATATTGAAGATATTAGTGATAGATTTAGGGATATTCAGATTCTTGAAACTGCTATAAAAGAAAAAAAAGAAGTTCAATGTTCTTATAATAATGAAATATATGATATTTATACTACAACTATTCAACCACTAAAAATAGTAAACTTTGAAGGTTTTTGGTATTTAATTGCACTTAGAAATGATGTATTAAAAAAATATTATTTAAAAAATATATCAAACACTAAACTAAAAGATGAAAAATTTGAAAGTGATTCTGATTTAGAAGAGTTACTTGAAAATTCACTTTCTATTTGGTTTCAAAAAGATGTAGAACCTTTTGAAGTTAAAATATATGCGGATAAGATTGCAACAAAGTATTTTAAAGAAGACCATTACAGTCTCAAAGTATAGAAACATTATCTCAAAATGGAATTATGGAGTTTAGTATCAATATAACTCATGAAATGGAAATAATCCCAATAATTAAATATTGGATTCCACATATGAAAATAATAGCACCACAGTGGATACAAGATAAAATAGATGAAGATTTGAAAGAATATTTGAAAATTTAAGAGAGCGTAAAAAAGAGCAGTTCTTAAATATTTTAAAACTAATCTTAAAGTACTTTATAAACGATGTTTTTCTATAAAAATATCTCTATAGCTCTTTCTAAATCCTCAACCGTATCAATTCCAAAACCAGTAGAATCAACCTTAACCATACTGATATTTTTTTGATGATAAATAGCACGAAGTTGCTCTAGTTTTTCTATATCCTCAATAGGTGCGTCATTAAGGTTACAAAACTCTTTTAAACTCTTTTTAGAAAATCCATATATTCCAATATGACCAA
>JAMOPZ010000006.1 GCA_027064245.1 Campylobacterales bacterium | reverse complement strand
AAAACGCTCAAATATAATAGCTATGCACAATAACACACAAATTATATTTGTTGATACTCCTGGTATCCATGAAAAAGAGAGACTTTTAAATAAATTTATGATGGATGAAGCGCTTAAAGCGATGGGGGACTGTGACCTTATACTATTTTTAGCACCTGCAACTGATAATTTAAAAGATTATGAAAAGTTTTTAGAGAGAAATAAAAAAAATACTCCACATATACTACTTTTAACAAAAGTAGATGATACAAATAAAAAAGATCTTTTTAAAAAGATTGAACAATATTCAAAATACCAAGATAAATTTCAAGCTTTAATTCCTATTTCAATCAAAAAAGGTATTACTCAATCATACCTTCTTGATGAAATTTCAAAAGAGTTACCAGAACACCCTTTTCTATATGATACAGAGATTTTAACTACAGATCCAGTTAAAGATTTGTATAAAGAGTATATAAGAGAAGCAATTTTTAGTAATACTAGTGAAGAAATTCCTTATTTTGCCGATGTAATGGTAGAAAAAGTAGAAGAAAATGATAATATTGATAATATTTATGCTACTATAATAGTAGACAAAAAGAGTCAAAAAGGCATAATCATAGGAAAAGGTGGTAAAACCTTACAAAGAATTGGTTTTGAGGCTAGGAAATCTATAGAAAACCTTGCAGGTAAAAAGATTTTTTTAAAACTCTTTGTTGTCGTAAAACAAGGGTGGAGTCAAGATAAAGATTTGCTGAAAAAAATAGGTTATATAATAGAGTAAATTTATATTTTATATGTTATACTACAGGTAAAATATTTTTAATTCTAATACAAAATTAGGTAGGGACATGGTAGAAAAAAGTGGCAAACAGAGTTTCTCTGAAATAATTTCGATTGACCCAGTATCATTACAATCATATAAATATGCAAAAAATGAGATTCAACCTTTAAAACTAGAAAAAAGTAATAAAAACTCATTTTTTATATCTTATATTCAAAGTAAAGATGTTATTAGTGCTACTATCGATATTAGTAGAAATATTCCAGATAGTGATTTAAAAAATGCTATTGAAATAAAAGTTTATGATGAACTTGGTCTTGATTCAGCAATTGAATATACTATTACTTATCTTGAAACAGAAACTAATGATAATAAAAATAGAGTTTTTAACGTTTTTGTTATAGATGCATCTCTTGTTAGTTCTCAACTATCAGAGATAAGAAAAAAGACTTCTTATATTGATTATGTTGCAACTGCACCATTTTTAATATCCTCACTCTATCAAAAAGCTCTTTTAGAATCTGAAGGAACAGATTGTTTTGTTTATTTTCAAAAAAATGATGCCTTTTTAGCAATATATAAAGGTGGAGAATACTTATACTCAAAATCACTACACTACTCATTAACTGAATTAACAGAAAAATTTTGTGAACTTATTGGTGAAAGAGTTGACGAAGAAGATTTTTATAAACTGTTAACAACAGAAGGATTAAAAAGTACAAATATTTCATACCAATCTTTTTTAATGCAACTTTTTGGTGAACTATTTTTATATATTAATGATGTTATTGTTTTTGCTAAACGCTCATATAGTATAGATAATATTGATAAAATATATATTGGTTCAGAAGTTGGTATGTTTGTAGGTGTTGATGAGTATGCAAAAAGTTACTTAGGGCTTGAATCTTATGAATTTAATTTCAGTATAGCTATAAATTCTAAAGAATGGTATGTAGACCAACTGCATATTTTAATGGCACTAACAGCACAAGTATATTTAGAAGATACAGATGATAAACTCAACTTCTCTATTTTTAGAAGACCTCCCCCATTTAGAAAACGTCCTGTAGGAAAATTAATAGGTGTTCTTGTTGCTAGTATTCTTCTAACTATTGCTTATCCAGCTTATCAATATGGATACTCACAGTTTTTACAACTACAGGTAGCTCAAGCAAATAAAGAATACAAAAAAGCCAATACAGAAGCAAATGTAATCAGAGCTAAAATTGCAAAACTGAAAAAAGATAGAGCAAAGATAGTAGTATTAGTAAAAAAAGAATCTAAAAAACTAGAATTTAGAAAGAAACTTTTATCTGAGATACATAAGAAAAAAACTGCCTATTCCATGAAAGCACTTATATTAGTCGAATTAATAAATATATCAAATAAATATAAATCTAAAATATCAAATATAAGCTATGATGAAAATAATATAAAACTCTCTATTCAAAATAGAAGTGAAAAAAAGATAACAGAATTTATACAAGAATTAACTAATCTAAAGAAATACAAAATAACTACTGACAAGATAGAAAAAAATGAAAAAGATAATTTTTATCTTAGTCAGATAGTGGTAGGAATTTAATTATGAATGGACCTAATACATTTGATAAAATAGATAATTATCTAAAAGATAAAAAGAGTAGTGAACTCTCTTTAGTTTTTTTAATGGTTTTTGTAACTATTGGTTTTGTTATATATTCATCAGTATATCCTGTAACAGAAAAAATACTAAAGAAAACTAAAAACTCTCATAAAAATATAAAAAATAAATTGAGTCAAGAAAAAGCATATTTAAATTCAGTTACAAGAAATAATGATAAAAATTTTATAATTAAAAAAATGTCTTTAGAGGTAAATAAAGAAAAGAAACTTTTAAAAGAGACAAAGTTTGCAAACTCATATGTAGACACTAAACTTAAAGAGTTGTCATATCTTCTTTTCAACGATAAAAACTGGGCTAAGTTTCTAGACTCTATAGCTTTTATAGGAAAAAAATATGGTATTGAATTATCTCTTATTAATAATAGTTTTTTTGAACCAAATTTACAAGAGATAAAACAAGTTTTAACAGTAAAAATAAACTTTAGTGGTGAATTTAAAAATATGTTAAAATTTATAAACGAATTAGAAGAGAGCGAACTTGTTGTTGATATTAACAACTTAAACTTAGAGAGTAGTGATACAATAACTGGTACTCTTGATATTGCTGTATGGGGGATGAAGTATTGAAAATAGTTACTTTAATATTTACACTGTTATTACTATTCTCTTCTGCAATAGCAAAAGAAGTGTTAACAACAGAATTTAAAAATAAAATGACAGAATATGATAAACTTTTTTCACAAATAGGTGAAAAACGTATTGGTGTATCAAATACTAAAATAAATATGGTTAAAAATCCTTTTTTAATGACTTATAAAAAAGTAATTATTAAAGATGGAAATAGTACAAAAGAGATAAAAAAACCAAAATATATTTTAACAGTAATCTTTGACGAAAAAGCAAAAATAAATGGTAAATGGTATAAATTAAATAGTAAACTCGGTAATTTTAAATTAATAAATATTAGAAGCGATAGTGTAATCATACAAAATGAGCACTCTAAAAAGGAACTTTTTATAAGGAAAAACGATGTTAGCAAAATTAAATTTTCTTCAAAGTAAGTATATCTTACTAATAGCTTTTGTAGCTATTTTAGCACAACCACTGAGTGCTGCGAAGAGTTGTGATTATAGAGTATTTAATATAAAAACTTCAGAAAAAGTTTCGAGTGAAGAACTCTTAACACAAATAGCTGATAGTTGTGATTTTAGTATTATTGTTAAAGATAATTTTGCTTCTACACTTCTAAAAAAAGAGTTATTTGGTATAAATATAAAGAATCTTTCTCTAAGTGAAATTTTTGAAGTACTTATCTCTGATAATGATTTATACTATGAATATAATAAAAATTTCTTAAAAATTTCTGCACTCAAAACAAAAACTTTTAGTGTTGATTATGTAAGTTCTGTTAGAAATGGAACAGCAAATCTAAATGCTTCAGTTGATGCAACAATAACAGCAGGTGATACCGGTGCTACTGCAACTGGCAATGGTGATAATAGTGTTAACTCTGTTGAAACATTTGATTTTTGGTCTACTATGCTAGCTGAGGTATCTTCAGTAATGAATACAGGTGCTGAAGAGTACGTAGCACAAGCACCCATAGTAAACTCAAATGCAGGATTAATAACAGTAACTGGTACGAAACAGCAACTTGATAGAGTAGGTAAATATTTAAAAACTTTACAAAACAACCTACATAAACAAGTACTTATTGATGTTAGTATTTTAGGTGTTTCTTTAGAAAAATCTCATGATACTGGTGTAGACTGGTCAAAATTTGATTTATCCTTAGGTAGTGTAATAACAGGAAATGACACTACAAATATAGAAAGTTCCCTTGCTACTCAAGCAACATCAACAGTAACAATGGTTAATGATACAGTATTTACAATGACTGGTTTAATTGACTTTTTAAATACAAATGGTTCAACAGAAGTTATCTCAAGTCCAAAAGTTTTATCAATGAACAATCAACAAGCTCTAATTACAATTGGTGATAATATTAACTATAGAGTAAAAAGTACAGAAAATAGTGCAGATGCAACAGGCACGGTCAGTGAATCATATGATAACTTCTCTATTTTTATTGGTGTACTCTTAAATATAACACCACAAATAACAGATAAAAATGAAATTATACTAAGAATAAATCCCTCTGTTAGTAACTTTAAATATGCTGATGATGATGGCAAACAAACTGCACCTAGAGAAATTGCTCCTGATACATCAGAAAAGAAACTTTCAACAATAGTAAAAGTGAAAAATGGAAATACTATAATATTAGGTGGATTAATCACGCATAGTGAATCTTCAGTTAAATCAAATGTTCCTTTTCTAAGTAGCATTCCTCTTTTGGGTGAAGCATTTAAACATGAAGGGGTTAAAGATACTACAACAGAATTAATATTTGTTATC
>JAMOPZ010000005.1 GCA_027064245.1 Campylobacterales bacterium | reverse complement strand
AATCAATAAAGATAAAATATTATAATTTATTTTTTTAATTAAAAAATAAATTATAAGGTCTTTGTAAATCTTTATCTAATTCTAAAATACTAAAATTTCTACTTTTTTTTATAAACTCTTTACCATCAAAATAGATTATAAGAGTAGGTACTGTAAAGATACCAAGTGTTCCACAAAGTTCTTGGTTTTCTTGAGCATCTAAATATATTTGAGATATTTTTGTATATTTCTCATCTAAAAGTTGTTTAATTTGAGGTTGAAGTATTTTACAAACACCACAATTTTTACCACTGAAATATATCATCATTGCACTATTATTGATTAATAAGTTATTTAGTTCTTCTTGTGTCATCTTATCTCTTTTAATATTTTTAATATGTTATTTTTGGATTTTATTGATTTTTTGAATGTTAATAAAGAATAAAAGCCCTACTTAAAGGGCTTTTATTTTATAAAGATTACAGTCTAGACTCGTATCTTCTTAACATATAAAGTTTTTTTAATGCTTTTTTTCTTGCATTGATTTTTTGTTTCTTTTTCTTTTCTGGATTAGATTCAAAATATCTTCTTGCTCTTGTTTCTGTAACGATCAAACTTCTATCACATTGTTTTTTAAATCTTCTGTATGCTTCGTCAAATGATTCGCTATCTTTTACTTTTATACCTGGCACTGTAACATCACCTACTTTCTTTTATCGATTTGTTGTATTTTTGGTATATTTTTTACAACTATAAAATTAAGTTGTGATTCTACTTAAATTTATCTTAATATTACTTTAAGTATAATGGCAAAAAATAAAATTATAGGTAGTAATATGAATTTAACACATTTAGATCAAAATGATAGACCAAAAATGGTAGATGTATCAGCAAAAGATGATACAAGTAGAGTAGCCATTGCAAGTGGAAAAATACAAATGAGTCAAGAAGCATTTAACAATGTAGTAGAAAATCAAAACAAAAAAGGTCCAGTTCTTCAAACAGCAGTAATTGCAGCTATTATGGGTAGTAAAAAAACTCCAGATCTTATCCCTATGTGTCATCCTTTACTTTTAAGTGGAATAAATTGTGATGTAGAACAAATAGATGATCTTCCTGGATTTAAACTTATAGTAAAAACAAAACTAAAAGGTCAAACAGGAGTTGAGATGGAAGCTCTTACAGGAGTATCTGTTGGGCTTCTTACAATATATGATATGGTAAAAGCTATAGATAAAGGTATGATAATAAGTGATATTCAACTTGAACATAAAAGTGGTGGAAAAACTGGAGATTTTAATAGATGATAGATCTAAACAATCATAAACTTGAACTTGAATATCCATGTAAGTGGTGCTATAAAATAGTACTTTTAAATGAAAAGAATGCAAAAAAAATAACGAAAACAATTTTAGAAGATAGAGAACATAAAATTACAAATTCTAAAACAAGTGCAAAAGGAAAATTTAAAAGTTATAATGTAGATTTAACAGTGCATAGTGATAAAGATAGAGAAGATTTGCATAAAAAATTTCATTCACATAAAGATATTAAGATGGTGGTTTAGATGGAGAGATATCTATATGAAAATGATTTAATTAAAATAGCAATTGAAGAGTTTGAGATACCTTGGCTTAAGATATTTACAAAAGAGCCTATAAAAGAGTTTAGTCAATGTTCAAATGAGTTACAACTTGAGATATTAAGAGTACTAAATATTATAGAAATAGAGATGTTAAACTATTTTGAACCTACTAAAGTAAATATAGCTTCTTTTGGCAACTATATGCCACTCGTTCATTTTCATATACAAGCTAGATTTAAAAATGATAGTTATTTTCCTGAGCCTACTTGGGGTAAAAAACAAAGAGATTCTCAATTAAACTTAAAAAATAGTGATATTTTTTATAAAAATTTAATTTTAAAGCTAAAATAGGATATAATGGGCATTATGGATAGACGAACATTTTTATTATTATCAGCATTAAGTCCAATTATGGCAAAAGATTTTATAGATCATAGAGGTGATATATATCTTACAAAAGATGATATGCATACAGCGTATATTTTAAAAAAGCGATTAAAAGCTTTAAAAAGATATGTAGGATATGCAAATTTTAATATTATCTCTTATGATAGAGCTTTATTTTACGGTAGAAATTACTCTTATGTAGGAGCATTTACAAAAAAAGAGCAAGATTTTATAGAAAAACTTTTTTTTAGTGATCCCAAAGAGTTTAAGTTTTATGGTAAAAAAACAGTTCCTAACCTCACATATAGTGTAAATAAAAAAGAGATTGTAAAGATACCACACTCTGGACATTTTTTGTACAAAGGTAAACCTCTTGAAGATTATGGAAGAATATTAAAAGATGTTCATAGTGATCTTATTCTCACATCTGGAATTAGAAATGTTATAAAACAATTAGATTTATACTTAAATAAACTAAAAAAATATAATGGTGATTTAGCAAAGGCTTCAAGGGTTATAGCCCCTCCTGCATTTTCTTATCATACAATACATGATTTTGATATAGGTAAAAAAGGGTGGGGATACAAAAATTTCACAGCTGCATTTGCAAAAACTCAAGAGTTTAGGGCAATAAGAAAATTAACTTATGTAGATATAAGATACAAAACAAATAATAAAGATGGTGTTAGATATGAACCATGGCATATAAAGGTTATATAATTTGAAAAAAAATAGTTACAAGGTACTTCTAGCACTATTAGTTGTACCTTTTTTAGTTACAGCATGTAATGAAAAAAATCAACCATATCAAGAGACTATAAAACATATTAGTTTAGAAAAATCAAATGTAAAAAATATTACTAAAAAACAACCAGTTATAGTTAAAGATAAAACTAAACAAAAAATAGTTCAACAAAAGAAAGTAAAACAAGAGATAGTTTATAAGAAAAAAAAAGTTAATCAACCAATAAAAGATATAAAAACTTTAACTTGTAAATCCTATCCAAAACAAATTTTACAAAGAAGTAGTTGTACTAATAGTGTAGCTTCTAAAACATTAAGTTTTGATATTATAAAAAAAGGATTTGATACAAATAATACACTTTTAATAGTAGGTGGTATTCAAGGTGATGAACCAGGTGGTTTTATGGCAGCATCACTTATAGCAACTCATTATAAAATAACTAAAGGATCTATTTGGGTAGTACCTAATTTTAATTTTTATTCTATTATTAAAAGAAATAGAGGTCCTTTTGGAGATTTAAATAGAAAATTTGCAACATTATCAAAAGATGATCCTGATTATGAATTGGTACAAAGAATGAAAAGTTATATTTTGGATCCTCATATATCTATGGTTATAAATCTTCATGATGGAAGTGGGTATTATAGACCAAAATATATAGATAAAAATCATAATCCATCAAAATGGGGAAATGCATCTATAATAGATCAAAATATTTTACCAAATGTTACTAGATATAGTAATATAAAAGAGATATCAGATAAAATTTGTAATAATGTAAATAAAAAATTATTAAAAGAAGAGGATAAATTTCGTACAAAAAATACCCATACAAAATTTAAAAAAACCTTTGAAGAAAAAGAGATGGCAAAAACTTTAACATATTTTGCTATTACCCATAATAAAGCAGCTTTAGGAAATGAATCTAGCAAAGATTTAACAACAGAACAAAGAGTATATTATAAGCTTCTTTCAATAGAATCTTTAATGGATCAAATGGGTATAAAATATAAAAGAAAATTTAATCTAAATCCACAAGTTATTAAAAATATTTTTGATAATGATATAGAGATATCACTTTATGATGGTAAAATTAATCTTCCTTTATCAAAAATAAGAAATATTTTAAAATATTTTCCAGTAAGAGAGGATGGTACTATAGATTTTGTACCATCAAATCCTCTAATATCAATTATTAGAGAAAAAGATATATACACTATATATTATGGTAATAGAAGATTATTTAAATTAAAAGCTGACTATATTAAGCATCTAAAAGAACAATTAGCTATAGATATAATTGTTGATAATAGTAATAAAAAAGTTCATTTTGGTGATATTGTGGAAGTTTCGGATTCTTTTTTAATAAAACGACCAGAAGGTTACAGAGTAAATATTATAGGATATACAACAAAAGGTGGTATAGAAACAGATAAAACTATAAAATATAAGCATATGATAAAACGATTTTCTATAGATAGAACGGGAAAAAAATATCGAGCAGAGTTTTATAAAAATAATAAATTTGTGGGTATGATAGTAATAAAGTTTAAATAAAGGGTATAATTTGACCGATATAGATGCATTTTTAAACAATTTAGATTCAGCTAACTTATCTGTTCCTTTTGGAAGAATAATAAATATTACAAATACTACAATAATAGCAAATGGCTTGGATGTTGCTATTGGAGATATTGTAAAAGTTGAGTCAGTTGCTCATCTATATACTGTTTTAGGTATGATAGCTTCTATAGATGATCAATCTTTTACAATAGTGCCTTTTTCTTTTATAGATGGTTTTAGAATAGATGATAAGGTTTATTTACAAAAAGAGGGTTTAAATATAAAGTGTGGATATGGACTTTTAGGAAGAGTTATAAATGCTTTAGGGGATCCTATAGATGGCAAAGGTAAGCTTACAAATCTTGAAGAGAGTTTTCCTATAAATAGAGAAGCGATGTCTCCACTTGAAAGAGGAATTATTGATCAAAAATTTAGCACAGGTGTAAAAACAATAGATTCTATGCTTACATGTGGTAAGGGTCAAAAAGTGGGTATTTTTGCAGGATCTGGAGTGGGAAAATCTACTTTAATGGGTATGATTGTAAAAGGTTGTGAAGCTCAAATAAAAGTAATAGCATTAGTTGGAGAAAGGGGTCGTGAAATACCTGAATTTATCCATTATAATCTTGGAAATAATCTTGAAAATACAGTAATCATAACAGCAACTAGTGATGAATCATCATTAATGAGAAAATATGCAGCATTTACATCTATGGCAGTAGCTGAATTTTTTAGAGATAAAGGGCATGATGTACTTCTTATGATGGATAGTGTAACACGATTTGCTATGGCTCAAAGGGAAATAGGATTAAGTACTGGTGAACCTCCTACTCAAAAAGGCTATCCACCTAGTGTATTTGCACTTCTTCCTCAACTTATGGAAAGAGCAGGATCAAATAGATTAGGTACAATTACGGCATTTTTTACAGTATTAGTAGATGGTGATGATATGAGTGATCCAATAGCAGATCAAAGTAGATCTATATTAGATGGACATATAGTTTTAAGTAGAAAATTAACAGAAGAGGGGCTTTATCCACCTATAGATATACTTCAAAGTGCTTCAAGGGTAATAGATAAAGTTATATCTAAGGAACAATATAATAACTTTTTAAAGTTAAAAAGGGTATTATCTCTTATAAAAGAAAATGAAGTTTTACTTCGTGTTGGTGCGTATAAGCGTGGCATGGACAAAGAGTTAGATATGGCTTTATTGAAAAAAGATAAAATTCGTGAGTTCTTAACTCAAGGAGTTAATGAAATTTATTCTTACAATAAAATTGTAAGTATGTTAGAAGGGGTGACAAATGATTGATACATCAAGAACAATGTTATATTATGTAAATAATTTAAATACAAAAAATGCACAAATAAGTTATTCTATGGGGTCAGGAAAAGCTATTAAAGATGGTAGTGATGATTCTACTTTGTTTGCAACACTAAATAATCTTGAAGATAAATTAAGAGTAACAAAAGATTTAGATCTACAGCTAGTTAAATCTAAAGCTATTAATGATAGTGCAGATCGAAGTGTAGCAGATGATAAGCAGATATTAGAAGATATAAAAGTAGATCTACTTAAATCTTTAAATGATGGTATGGATAGAGATGATAAGCTAGCTCTTGCTACAAATATGAGAGGGATGAGAGAAAATCTTATAGACCAATCAAATACTGAAGTTGATGGGGAATTTGTATTTTCAGGTTCAGATACAACAACAAGGGCTATAATAAAAGATAAAGACTATAAATTAAATGGTAAAGTTACTTATGAGGGAAATGGTTTTTTAAGACAAATAGCAGTAGCACCTGGTAGTTATAGAGATAGAGGGATCACTGCTTATGATGTAAACTTTTATACAGCAAGTAAAGCTGGTGCAGGAGAATCATTTACATTTAGTGCAGGAGAGAGAATAATAGATGAAAATGGAAATGAATGGAAGTTAAATGATGCAAAAGATAAACTTCAAAAATATGATCATAACGGTAAATTATATGATCCAGCAATTGAATTAAGTATAGATTCAGATACAGATGAACAGGAAGCTACAGATGATTCACAAGCAGTACAAGCTACTTATACTATTGATGCACTTCCTGATCAACCAGCAGGAAGAGTTTTTGAAGCTAAACATAATTATTTTGATGATTTAAATATTGTTATAAATGCACTTGAAGGAAAAGTAACTCAACTTGATGGAACAGCAGGTGCTACTGTTGATGATGATGTTGTAGATGATACATTAAGAACAGGTTTAGATCACACTGCAAAACAATACAATGCCACAAATATAGGACATGGGGAACTAGGTGGAAGAAATAAAGTATTTGATGTAGCTTATGAAAAAAATGAAGCAAAAATTACAAATTATAATATACTTTTACAACAATATGGAGGTGCTGATCTTACAAAACTTTCTATGGATTCTAAAGCCCTAGAGATGACATATAGTGCATTGTATTCTACTATTTCAAAGTTAAATGATTTAACTTTATTAAAATATTTAAATTAATAAAAGATTAAAATTATATGAATATAAGGGAGATATTTTTTAGAAAAGAGTATGTGCTAGTATCATTTATTTTTGCGATGTTAGCTATTATTATAGTTCCACTTCCTAAGTGGATGCTAGACTTTTTTCTTATTTTATCATTAACTTCTGGTATATTAATACTTCTTATATCATTGTTTATTCAAAAACCTACAGATCTTTCTACATTTCCAACATTATTGCTTATATTGGTTTTATTTAGGCTCTCCTTAAATATCGCAACAACCCGTTCCATTCTAGGAGAGGGGCATTTGGGTCCTGATCATGTTAGTTCCATAATTGCAGCTTTTGGGGAATTTGTTGTTGGTGGAAATATGGTTATAGGTGTTGTTATTTTTATTATTTTAGTATTGATTAATTTTATGGTTGTTACAAAAGGTGCAGGTAGAGTTGCTGAAGTACAAGCTAGATTTTCACTAGATTCATTACCAGGTAAACAGATGGCTATTGATGCAGATCTAAATGCAGGATTTATAGATGATCTTCAAGCAAAAGAGCGTAGAAAAGAGCTAGCTGGTGAAGTAAGTTTTTATGGTACCATGGATGGATCTGCAAAATTTGTAAAAGGTGATGCTGTTGCAGGTATTATTATAACACTTGTAAATCTTATAGGTGGGCTTATGATTGGTGTTTTCCAACATGGTTTAACTGTAGGAGAAAGTGCAAATATATATACTATTTTAACTATAGGAGATGGACTAGTAGCTCAAATACCAGCACTTATTATCTCAACAGCAACTGCTATTATTATAACAAGATCAGATAATGATGATGAAAAATTTGCAAGTGGGACTATGTCTCAACTTATTAAAGATTCTAAGTCATTGGTTATTACAGGTGTTGCATTGCTTATGTTTGGTTTTGTTCCTGGATTTCCTACTGGAATATTATTTACTATGGGTGGATTACTTGGAACTATTGGATATTTAATTTATATGGTAGAATCAAACCAAGAAAATGCATTTACAAGATTTTTCAAAGATGACAAAGCTCTTCAAAAGAAAAAACAAGAAGAGTTAAAGAAAAAACAAGAGAAAAAGAAAAAGAGATCAAACTTTGTTCCAGATGAGAAAGAAACTATTGATAAAACTATGAAATTAGAGGTTCTTGAACTTAAACTTGGAGCAAGATTACTTAAACTAGTACAAGGGGATAGTGAACTTCTTGATAAAATTAAAGGTATAAGAAAAACAATAGCAGCAGAATTAGGGTTTGTAATACCACAAATTAGAATAAGCGATGATCCTGATCTTCCTATGGATCAATATAGTTTTAATCTAAAAAGAATACCAATAGCAAGTGGAGAGGTTCAGCCGAATCAACTTTTAGCTATGGGTGGAATTGCTAGAGCAAAATTAGAGGGTAAAAAGGTAAAAGAACCTGTATTTAATTTGGATGCTACTTGGATAGATGTAAGTAAAAAAGATGAAGCATTAAATAAAGGATTTACAGTAGTTGATGCACCTACTATTATCTCTACGCATTTATCAGAAATTATAAAAAGACATGCAGAAGATATTATAACAAGACAAGATATAGTAAATATAATTGATAGATTAAAAGAGGATTATCCTATTATTGTAGAAGAAGCTATGAAAGTGTCTTCTTATGGTAGTTTACTTAAAGTTTGTAAAGATCTATTACACGAAAATATACCATTGATTGATATGATCACCATCTTAGAAGCTATGAGTGATATAGCAGAGCATACAAAATCTCCAGATATACTATTAGAACATGTAAGAAGTAAACTTTTTAGACTTATTACCAATAAATTTACAGGTCCAGATGGTGCATTGCATATTATTACTATAAAATCAGAATTAGAACAACAATTTATAGGTAAACTTCAAGAACAACATGGTATTAGTCATTTAATGCTTAGTATAAATGAGATAAATAATCTTGTAACAAAAACAAGAGATTTAGTAGAGCAAATAGAACAAAAAGGTGTACCTACTGTATCTATGATAGTTGATCCTAGTTTAAGAAGAAGATTGGCAGAGATTTTTGAAAAATTTGGATTAAGTATAGCAGTTTTAAGTCATGCTGAGCTTGATTCTAAAGCAGAATTTACAATAGAAGGTACTTTAGAATTTTAAAATATATAGATTTTAAACTAAAGGTATCCTATATTTTAATTATGATAAAATACAAAAATTTATAAAGGTATATAATGAAACCAGAAGTTAGAAAAATGCCTAAAAAAACAGTTATACTATTAATTACATTGGTTATTTTAGGAATATTAAGTTTTTTTGCAGTTGTTTATGGTAAAACAATAAAAGCTACTAAAATTTTAAATCAATTAGGATATAAAAATATTAAAAAAGTACATATATACTCAACACAAGAGTTTTTAAATGAAACTACAAATATCAAAGGTATGCAGTATAAAGTTAGTTTTATAGACCTTAATAAAAATCAAGAGTGTAGAGGCTTTATAGTAAAAGATTTAAAAAACAATGTAGATAAAGATCTAGATTGTAAACAGTTAGGAAAAATATGAGTTTAAAAAAAGATATAAATTATTCAATTTGGTGTGATTTTGTAGAAAGATCATTTTTAGAAGAGGATTTTAAAAAGTTAATTGATAAACAAATTATATATGGAGCAACAAGTAATCCAAGTATTTTTGCACAATCTATTGCTAAATCTTCTGCTTATACACAACAAATATCAATGCTACAAAATAATGAAGCTAAAAAAATATATGAAGAGTTGGCTATAACAGATATAAAAACAGCAGCTGATAATTTAAAATCGTTATATGATAATGATACGGATGATGGTTTTATATCTATAGAGGTTGATCCTACTTTATGTGATGATATGATGGGAACTATTGAGGAGGGGGCTAGACTTTATTCTCAAATAAATTATGATAATGTTATGATAAAAGTTCCTGCAACTAGTGCTGGCTATGGAGCTATGAGAGAACTTACTTCTATGGGTATAAATATAAATGCGACTCTTATCTTTTCCCCAACTCAAGCAAAAGAGTGTGCAAAAGCTTTAGATGAGGGTATTAAAAAAAGTGGTAAAAATACAAAAGGGGTAGTTTCTGTGTTTGTAAGTAGATTTGATAGAGCTTTAGATTCAAAACTTACATTAATGGGGTTAAAAACTTCAAAATTAGGTATTATAAATGCTACAAAATGTTACCATGAGGTAAATAGTATAAAAAATAAAAATATTAGAACACTTTTTGCATCAACAGGAGTAAAAGGAGATGATCTTCCTAAAAGTTATTATATAGATAATCTTATATATCCAAATAGTGTAAATACAGCTCCTTTAGATACAATAAAAATATATCAAGAAAAGGGTATTAAACAGTTGTCAAAAATTCCTACACTACAAGAGTGTGATGAGTATATAAATATATTAAAAAATAAAAATATAGATATAGATGCTCTTTATAACAAATTATTAAAAGATGGTTTAGATGCATTTAAAGTATCTTTTAAAGAGTTGTTAAATAGTTTAAAAAATTAAAAAAATATAGAGGTAAAAAATGAATAAAATATGGACACCAAGTAGTTGGAGAGATTTTCCAATAAAACAACAGCCTATTTATGAAGATCAAAAAAAATTAAAAAAGATAGAAGATGAGTTAAGCTCTTATCCTCCACTTATATTTGCAGAAGAAGCTAGAAGATTAAAAGCTCAGTTAGCAAATGTAGCAAATGGGGAAGCTTTTTTACTTCAAGGTGGAGATTGTGCAGAATCATTTAAAGCATTTAATGCAAATAATATAAAGTCTTTATTTCAAATTATGATGCAAATGGCAGTTGTGATGACTTTTAGTTCAAGTAAGCCTGTAGTAAAAGTAGGAAGAGTTGCAGGACAGTTTGCAAAACCACGATCAAGTGATTTTGAAAATATTGAAGGTGTAGAGTATCCAAGTTATAGAGGTGATATAGTAAATGATATAGAAGCAGATCTTAAAAAAAGAGTTCCAAATCCGAAAAAATTATTAAAAGCTTATAATCAAAGTGCAGCAACACTAAATCTACTTAGAGCATTTGCAAGAGGTGGTATGGCAGATCTAAATAAAGTACATAAATGGAATTTAGATTATATGCAAGATCATCCTCTTGGAGAAAAATATGAAGAGTTAGCAGCAAGAATTAGTCAAAGTTTAAAATTTATGGAAGCTTGTGGAGTAAATGGTGCAAATACTCCTCAACTTGCTCAAACTGTATTGTATACTTCTCATGAAGCATTACTTCTAAACTATGAAGAAGCATTAACTAGACTTGATAGTTTAACAGGAGATTATTATGATTGTTCTGCTCATATGCTTTGGATTGGAGATAGAACAAGAGATCTAAATGAAGCTCATATAGAATATTTTAGAGGTATAAAAAATCCAATAGGGTGTAAAGTTGGTCCAACTATGCAAGAGGATGAACTGATACAATTAATCGATAAATTAAATCCAAACAATGAAGCTGGAAGATTAAATCTAATTGTTAGAATGGGTGCAAGTAAAATTGCAGATATTTATCCAAAATTATTAGCAAAAGTTGAATCTGAAGGTAAAAAAGTGGTATGGTCATGTGATCCTATGCATGGAAATGTAGAAAAAACAAACAATGGTTATAAAACAAGAGATTTTGCAAATATCTTAAGTGAAGTAAAACAATTTTTTCAAATACATAAAAACCAAGGAAGTATAGCAGGTGGAATTCATCTTGAGATGACAGGACTTGATGTAACAGAGTGTACAGGAAGTCGTTCTTGTGCTATCTCAACAGAAGATTTAACAAGCAGATATCATACACAATGTGATCCACGGTTAAATGCAGATCAATCTTTAGAATTAGCATTTATGATAGCAGATACTTTAAAAGAGGCATAAAAAAGTATATTATGGCAAAAATAGATGCAGTAAAAGAAACTTTAATAACATTGAGAGTATTTTTTACTGTAACGATAGCTATGATGATAGCTATTGGAGGAGGTCTTGTAAATTCATATCGTCAAGAAATTTATGATATAATGTTTTGGATAGGCATTATATCAGAAGTAATTTTGATGATAAGTGTTATATTTACAATAAGAAAAATAAAAATAAAAACAAAAGAAATAGGAGACTTATAATGGAATTAATTGCAATGATTTTTGTTTCTATAATTATCATAGGAACAATAGTATATTCTGGTTATGAGTTTACACATATATAAATTTATAGGGTATAAAAAATATGAAAAATATAAAAGTTTTTGATTGTACAATAAGAGATGGTGGTTTAGTAAATAATTTTTATTTTACTGATGAATTTGTAAAAGGTGTATATGATACTTGTGTTCAAGCTGGTATTGACTATATGGAAATAGGTAAAAATAACTCTCCAACTCTTATGAGCGAAGAGGAGTTTGGTGCTTGGAATTTCTGTAAAGAGGAAGATATAAGAAGAGTTATAGGGGAAAATAATACAAATTTAAAAATTGCAGTTATGAGTGATATTGGAAGAGTTGTAGCTAATGAACTTTTACCATGTGAACAAAGTGTAGTTGATATGGTAAGGGTGGCTACTTATATTCACCAATTAGATGAAGCTATACAAATAGTAGAGGATGCTCACTTAAAAGGGTATGAAACTACAATAAATCTTATGGCAGTAGCTAAAGTATCACAAGATGAGCTAAAAGAGGCACTAGAGCGATTTAGTAAAACAAATGTAGATGTAATATATATAGCTGATACTTTTGGATCATATTATCCACAAGAGATAAAAGCTTTAGCACAACAATATACAAAAGTGGCATTTAATAGTGGCAAAAAAGTTGGTATCCATGCTCACAATAATATTCAGTTAGCTTTTGCAAATACTATTGAATCATCTTTACATGGTGTTGAGTTTTTAGATGTTACAATTGCAGGTCTTGGAAGAGGTGCTGGAAATTGTGCTATGGAACTATTAATTGGGTATTTAAATGATAAAAAATATAAGCTAGAGCCTGTAATTAAATTTATAGAGGATCATATAGTAGAGCTTGAAAAAGAGCTTGATTGGGGATATAGTATTCCATATATGATAACAGGTCAATTAACAGAACATCCACGAAGTGCCATGAAAGCAAGAGATGAAAACGATACAAAATATACACAATTTCATCAAAATCTTTTAAATAACCTTTAAAGATAATTAAGATAAAAAAACTTTATAATTAAAATGAATATTCTTGATATAGATAAACAGTTTGTTTGGCATCCTTATAACTCTTTGCCAAGCAAAACAAAAATATTAAGTGTAAAAAGAACTTATGCCCAAACAATAGTACTAGAAGATGGTACAAAACTTGTTGATGGTATGAGTTCTTGGTGGAGTGCTATTCATGGATACAATCATCCAAAATTAATAAAAGCTATAAAAAAACAATCAAAAAAAATGCCCCATATTATGTTTGGAGGATTAACACATCAACCAGCAGCAAAATTATGTAAAATCTTAGCACAATTAACAAATCTTCCTAGTGTTTTTTTAGCAGATAGTGGTAGTGTATCTGTTGAAGTTGCTTTAAAAACAGCAATATTATATCAAAAAGCAAAAGGTAAAGATGTAAGTAAATTTATATCTTTAAACAATGCATATCATGGTGACACTTTAGGGTGTATGGGGGTATGTGATCCAAAAAACTCTATGCATACGCTTTATGGAGAATATTTACCTAAAAATATTTTTTGTGATATTATTAATATTGAAGATACTATAAAAAAATATAAAAATCATATTGCAGGAGTAATTGTAGAACCTGTAGTTCAAGGTGCAGGGGGAATGAAGATATATGATCCAAAATATTTAAAAATTATTAGAAAATTATCTACAAAATATGATTTAGTTTTTATAGCTGATGAGATAGCAACTGGCTTTGGGCATACAGGGAAACTTTGGGGATGTGACCATGCAAATATTAGACCTGATATTATGACTATTGGAAAAAGTTTAACCAGTGGAGTTATGACACTATCTGCTATGTGTACAACTAAAAATATAAGCAATACTATATCAAATAGTTCTATAGGTGTTCTTATGCATGGACCTACATTTATGGGTAATCCACTTGCTTGTAGTGTTGCAAATGCAAGTATAAAATTATTTTTACAATCTGATTGGAAAAATAAATTAAAATATATAAATAAACATTTCAAAAAAGAGTTAGAACCTTTAAGAAAATATAATATTGTAAAAGATATACGATATATAGGTGCTATTGGAGTAGTTGAATTAAATAGTGATAAATATGCTTATAAGATACAAGATTTATGTGTTCAAAAGGGTGTTTGGTTAAGACCATTTGGAAATTTAGTTTATTCTATTGTTGCATATACTATTACAAAAAAAGAGTTGTATAAAATCACAAATGCTATAAAAAATGCTATAAAAAATATCTAAATATAAACTTAAATGAAAAAGTTTATCATTTAGATAATAATATCTTAATATTTTTAAGATATACTTCCATAACAAAAAACAATATTAAGGAATAAAAATGTTAGTAACAAAACAAGCACCAGATTTTAGTGCAACAGCTGTATTAGCTGATGGTCAAATAGTAGAAAATTTTAAGTTAAGTGAGAATTATGGAGAAAAAGGGACTGTAGTATTCTTTTATCCATTAGATTTTACTTTTGTATGTCCAAGTGAAATTATAGCATTCTCTCATAGGTATAATGAGTTTCAAGAAAGAGGTGTAAATGTAATTGGTGTTTCTATAGATTCACAATTTTCACACTTTGCATGGAGAGAAACTCCTGTAAATCAAGGTGGTATTGGAAAAATTAATTTTCCATTAGTTGCAGATTTAAATAAACAAATTGCAAGAGATTATGATGTATTATTAAATGATGCTGTAGCTTTAAGAGGATCTTTTTTAATAGATGCTAATGGTGTAATAAGACATGCAGTAGTAAATGATCTACCATTAGGAAGAAATGTTGATGAGATGTTAAGAATGATAGATGCTCAACAATTTACTGATGAATTTGGTGAAGTTTGTCCTGCTGGTTGGCAAAAAGGTGATGAAGGTATGAAACCAACAACAGATGGTGTTGCTTCTTATCTTGATAAGCATGCTCAAGAATTATAAAAGATATTTGATAATTTATAAAGAAAAAGGTTGCATTATTGCAACCTTTTTTTATTTTAGTACTTTTCTTAATATAATTTAGCTATTATTACTCTTATGAAAAATGTTTTAATAATACTAGATGGCAAAATCGCTACAAAACTTATAGAAAAAGTTATTTCTTTAAATAGTAACTATAATCATTATGATGTAGTTTATATGGATGATAATATTTTACCAAAAACTACACCTTTTAACTTTTTATTTTATAAATTTGATCCTACAAGTTATTCTAAGCTTTCATTTTTACTTAATAAAGAGCTGTATCAGGATGTTTTAATATTATTAAATAGTAAAGATGAAACAATAGCTACAATAGACAATATCAATACATTACAACAAAATATTAATATAACAGTATATGATCAATGGGATATCACATTAGATTATGATAATATAAAGTATTATAAAGCATTTGATGTGCTTGTAAATGGTCTTGTGGAACATTTACCTAATATTCCTGTATTTGCTCAAAATATAGGGCTTAGGCAAGGTGAAATTATGGAGATTAAGATACCCTTTGGAAGTAATTTTGCTTATAGATATATAGGGAGTATCACACAAAAAGATTGGAGAATAGTAGCCCTTTATAGAGATAATAAATTATTATATATAAAACCATCTTTAGTTTTAAAACCAAATGATACAATTATAGCTATAGGAAAACCAGATGTGTTAATACAAGTTTATAATACTATTTCAAAATTAAAAAAACAATTTCCAATGCCATTTGGAAGTAATATGTATCTTTATATTGATATGTATCTTCAAGAAGAAAAAGAGATTTTAAACACTATAGATGATATTAAAATTTTACATAAAAGAATGGATAATAAAAAATTAATAGTAAAAATAACTAGACCATCTTCAGTAGATTTAATCAATTTAATAAAAGAAAAATTAGAAAAGTTTCAAAATACTATTTTAGAATTTGATTATCATAATATGGGTATGCAAACTATTTTAACTACAGATAAAATAAGATATGATATAGGAGTTCTTATATTAACAAAAAGTTTACTTAGATCAAAAAGAGTAACAAAGTTATTATTGGACCTTAAAGTACCTATATTTAAAAAAGGGGATGAATCTATAATAACACTAAAAAATTCACTTATCTTAATCAATGATAGTTTATTGTATGAACAAATATCTCCTATTTTGTTTGATATATCAAATCAATTGAAAATTAAATTAAAAATATTAGATATTGATCCTATGGGGGATAAAGATAATACAAGAGTATTATCGCATTTAAATAATCTTTCTAAAATATTTAATCAAGATATAATAGTAGTTCAAGAAAGGGCAAATCCTATAAAGCGATTAAATAAAGAGAAAGATATTCTTCAGATATTACCTTTAAAAGAGGATATGTTTGAAAAAAGAAGTGTGAGTTTTTTTAATACAAATAGTGATCTACTTTCATTTGATTCAAATAGATTAAACCAAATTTTAATACCTGTAATAGATGAATTAAAGATATAAAAAAAGGTCAAGATAAAAATCTTGACCTTTTATATAAACTTATTAAAAGTTAAATATTACCAACCTCTAATAATAGTATGACATGCTACACAATTTGATAAAGCTTTTCCATAATCAGACGTTGCATCTGAAAATTTACCCTCTTTAACATCTTGCTCTAACATCTCAATATTGTTAGATAAGTTTTTACTAATATTTTTTGTTACTTGAGTTTTATTATTGTGTTTAATAAAACTATTTGTATCTACAGTATTAAATATTGCATCTGCATTTTTAATAACTGAAATACCATCTAAAATAAGAGACTTTTGATTTAATAAAAAACCTTTTTGTATCTTATCCATACCTTGATTCATAAGTGCCATAGTAGCATTAATTGTTGTTGTACTACTATTAGCAGCAAATGCGAAAGTCGCACTTGCTATTGCTGTTATTAATATTTTTTTCATATTCTAATCCTTAGTGTAGTTTTCGCCAAACTGATTTTTTCCATAATACAGCGAAGATTGTAAATATAACCATATAAATAAGGAAATAAACACCTAACGAATCTCTAGTAGGTTTACTAGGATCACCTATATCTTCTAAATGTTGCATAACTTTTTCAAACCCTTCTTCACTTAAACCAACTCTAGGCATTGCAGTTCCTGGAAGTTGAGTTTGTGGATTTTCAATAAAAGTTTTTAAGAAGTGCTCATCTCTAGCTCTAATAATAATAGATAAATCAGGAGGTAATTTTCCCATATATTTTTTCAAAGAATCTTCATACTCTAGTAGTTTGATATCAAATGCTAAAGAATCTTTTTCATATTTAAATCTTGGTTTTTGACCAATTTGAGTCCATTTTTGACCTAAAACTTTTCCATCATATCTAGCTGCATGACATCTACCACAAGCTGAAACATAAACTTCTTTTGGAGTGATCTCTTTTGGAGCAATAGATTGTAAATATGCAACCATAGCTGCGATATCTTCTTTTGGCATCCAGTTGTACCCTGGCATTGGATGACTTCTTCCACTTTCTGGAGTAAATTTATGTGCTACATTAGATGCAGTTGCAGGATCTGCTATAAATGCTGCAAGATATTTAGGATCTAAAATAGCTCCCATATTACTTAAATCTGGTGGGTTTACACCATAACTAGATCCAGAAGTAACAGGATCCATAGGTGCAGGCATATTTGCTACTTTTATAGCATGACATGCTGTACAGTTAGACATAACAAGATCTTTACCTTTTGCTACATCACCTTTTTCTACTTCTTTAAGATCTTTATATTCAAAGTTATCACTCTCTACATGCTTGTGCATTTGAGAGTGTGCATAAGGCTCAACTCCCCAATATGTTACAAGTGTAAAAAAGATTACTATTGCTAATATTTTTAATTCTCTCATTTTTTACCCCTTACGCTTTCTTCTCAGCCATAGTTATAAATGGTAGAGCAATCCAAAGTCCTATAAATGTAAGTGCAGCTACTAATCCAATAGTATTAAATACACCTTCAGGTGGAACTTTACCCATAATAGATAATACAATCATATCAACCAATAATGCCCAAAACCATACTTTAAACAATCCTCTTGTATGCGCAGGTTTTGCATTTGGACTTCTGTCTAAAAATGGTAAAAGCATAAAAATAACTTGTGCAAAACCAAATGCCATTAATCCAATATTTTTACTAAATGGTCTTAAAATTTCATATGACCATAAGAAATACCACTCAGGGTAGATATGTGGAGGAGTTTTAAGTCCATCTGCTGGATCAAAGTTTACAGGATCCATAGCAAAATCAAAATGATAAAATACTAAATAAAAGAAAAATGTTAAGAAAAATGCCATTACCATAAAATCTTTTGCTAAGAAATCCCATTGAAATCTTATAATTTTTGCATTTTTAGTATCACCTGAAAGATATTTTTCAGCTTCAACATCAAAATCAATCTCTTCACCCTCTTGGTTGTTTACATGTGGAATTCTAAGTGTTCCAAAATGTAGTACAATAACACCTATAATAATTAAAGGCATAAGAAGTACATGAAGCATAAAGAATCTAGAAAGAAAAGCATCTCCTGGAACATAATCTCCTCTAATCCATTCTACAAGACCATTTAACTCTAATCCACCTAAACTAAATAGGTTTGTAATAACCATACCAGCCCAATAAGACATTTGTCCCCAAGGTAGCATATATCCAGAGAAAGCTTCAGCACTAAAAGTTACAAATAAAAGCATACCAGAGATCCAAATCATCTCTCTACCTTTTTTATAACTTCCATAATAGATACCTGTAAACATATGAATATATATGATTAAAAATACAACAGAAGCTGCAACACCATGAATATGTCTAAATAACCATCCATAACCTACTTCTTGCATAATAGTATAGTTTACACTATCAAAAGCAAGATTTACATCTGGTTTATAATACATTAAAAGGAAAATTCCAGAAATTAATAATAATCCAAATGTAACTGCCAAAATCATACCCATAGCCCATAGGAAGTTGATATTTTTTGGAATCCAATACTCTTGAGATAAAACTCTTTTTAAAGTTTTAACAGCAAGTCTTTCGTCTAACCATTGTTCACTAAATGGTTTCGCATCACTAAAATGTGCCATTTATGCCTCCTTAAGCTTTAGGGTCAAGTGGAGTACTACCTAGTACACCAGCTTCTTTCATTTTGTTATAAGTATCGCCAGCTTTACCTAAAATTATCTTATTACCATCCACTGTAAATGGAGGTATTGGCATAGGTAATGGAGCTGGAGCCTTTGTATTGATTGCACTTTGATCATACTCAGCACCATGACAAGCACATAAAAAGTTTTCACTCTCTGGTCTATATGCTGGAATACAACCTAAATGTGTACAAAGTCCTATACATACCAAAAAGTGTTCACCATTTACAATAACATCTCTTGCTTTTTCATTATTAGATGCTTTTGCAACCATTTCTTTAGTTTTTTTCAAGATAAAAACTGGTTTACCTCTCCATTTTTCTGTATACATCACATTTGCTTCAGCAGTAGAAGTATCAACTACTGTTGTACCTGCTGCTTTAACACTTGGAAGTGGATCCCACGCTCGTTTCATACCAACTAGCGCTGTAACCCCTCCTACTGCAGCAACTGCTGCAAATGACATACCAAGAAAATCTCGTCTGTTTGTGTTAGACATATTTATTCCTTTGTGTTAGATTTAAAATCTATCAATTATATAACTTTAAAACTTAAAAGGTTTTTATTTATCATAAATTTAAGTTATATTAAAGTTAATTCATATTTTTTTAAGTCTTTTTTATATACAATTATAAATATTATATAAATAAAGGAATCTATAATGAATTTTGTTTCTATTATCTTAGGAAGTAAATCAGACTATGAGATTATGAAAAATTGTTCTGATACATTAGAAAAGTTTAATGTAAAATATGAACTTATAATTTCATCTGCTCACAGATCACCACAAAGAACAAAAGATTATGTAAAAACTGCAGAGGAAAAAGGTGCTAAGGTTTTTATAGCTGCAGCTGGAATGGCAGCTCATTTAGCTGGGGCTTTAGCTGCAACAACAACTAAACCAATTATTGGAGTACCTATGAAAGGTGGTGCAATGGATGGTATGGATGCTATGCTTAGTACTGTACAGATGCCTTCAGGTATGCCAGTTGCAACTGTTGCTCTTGGGCGCGCAGGGGCTATAAATGCTGCATATTTATCTATGCAAATTTTAGCCATTACAGATAAAGAGTTAGCTATAAAACTTCAAGAAGATAGAATAGTAAAAAGTAAAGCAGTTGAAAATGATAGTAAAACAATAGAGGTATTAATATCATGAAAAAAGTAGTAGTTTTTACATCACCATCTTGTAAATGGTGTGGTGTTGTTAAAAATCACTTAAAAAAGAATAATATAAAATTTAAAACTATAGATATTACAAAAGACAAATATGCAGCTGTTGATTGTCAAAAACATGGATGTAGAGGTGTACCTGTAGTACTTATAGGTTCAAGATGGATATGTGGATTTGATGAAAAAAAGATCAATAAAGAATTGGCTATAAAATAGTTTATAATTTTGGAGTTTTTTGTTGTTAAATAATTATGGTATAGATATATGGGGAGATAATAATTTTTTTATAGAAGATGGTAAAGTAAAGCTTAATTTCGGATCAAAACCATCTTTAATAGATATAGTAAACCAAATAAGAGATGGTGGCACTACAGGACCTCTAATCATTAGATTTCCCCATATTACCCAAAAACAGATACAAAAACTTTACAATACTTTTAATGATACTATCTTAGAATACAATTATGATGGTAAGTTTTTTGCACTATTTCCTTTAAAAGTAAATCAACTTCCAAATTATATTTTACCAATGTTAAAATACTCATCATCTTTTTGTTATGGTTTAGAAGCGGGAAGTAAGGCAGAACTTCTTCTTGCCATGGCATATAACAATAAAAAATCTCCTATTACAGTAAATGGTTTTAAAGATAAAGAGATGATACTTTTAAGTTTTATTGCAAAACAATTAGATCATAATATTACTGTAACAATTGAGGGTTTAAATGAACTTATAACTATAATTGAAGTTTATAAAGAGTTAAACTTACCAACTCCAAATATAGGATTAAGAGTAAGACTTCATAGTCAAGGAAGTGGAACTTGGGCAAAAAGTGGTGGAATCAATGCTAAATTTGGATTAAGTTCATTAGAAATTTTAGATGCACTTGAGATATTAAAAAAAGAGAATTTAACTTCAAGTTTAACTATGATACATTTTCATATTGGATCATCTATGAATACTATAGGACCTTTAAAAAAAGCATTAAAAGAGACAGGACATATTTATGTAGAGCTTAAAAAACTAGGTGCTTTTAATCTAAATGCTATAAATATAGGCGGAGGATTAGCAATAGAATATTCTGCTTATGAGAAAACAACTCAATATAGTTTAAAAGAGTTTGCAAGCGATGTTGTATTTACTTTAAAAGATATATCTATAAAAAATGGTGTAGAAACTCCAAATATTTTTACAGAATCAGGGAGATTTATAAGTGCTGCTAGTAGTGTACTTATTACACCTACTTTAGAACTTTTTTCAAGTGAATATATACCATCTCAAATAAAATTAAAAGAAAAAAATCCACCTATTATCCAAGAGATGTATGCTTTATATAAAGATATAAAAAAAGAAAATGCAAAAGAGTATATGCATGATAGCTTAGAGCATCTTGAATCAATTTTAACCTTATTTGATTTGGGATATGTAGATTTAAGAGATAGAAGTAATGCAGAGGTTCTAACACATCTTATAATAAAAAAGGCAATAGAGTTAAAAAAATATGATAAAGATAAAGAGCTTAAAAATCTTGATCATAAAATTCAAGAAAAATATCTTTTAAATTTTTCTATTTTTTCATCTTTACCAGACTTATGGGGGATTGATCAATCTTTTCCTATTATGCCTATTACTCATCTTGATCAAGATGCAACAAGAAGTGCAAATATATGGGATATTACTTGTGATAGTGATGGAGAGATCCCTTATGATGAGAAAAAACCATTATATTTACATGATATTGACTTAAAGAAAGAGGAGTATTTTATAGGTTTTTTTCTTCTTGGGGCTTATCAAGATATCTTAGGTATGAAACATAATCTTTTTAGTTCTCCATCTCAGGTAAATGTAGAATTTATAGAAAATAAAATGACACTTAATAATTTTATTAAATCCCAATCTATTATAGATATTTTTGAAGATTTAGATTATGACATAGCTAATATATTTAATAATTTAAACAATAATTTAGAAGATCCTTTAAAATCTATTATTGTATCATTATTAAATGATAATAGTTATCTAAAAACTATAAAAACAACATATAAATAGTTGAATTAATTACTTTTAATTTGGTATTCTTTTTTCTTTAGAGGTTTTGTTTACAAGTATAATTATATCATTTTTTATATTTTTAATAGGTGTTCTCCAAATATCTATTTTTTTTTGTCTGTACAGTGAAATAGAGTTATACCATATATTATTATCTTTTTTCCCCCATCTCCAATCTGATATTTTTGATAACAATATAAAAGTAGGCTTACCTAATGCTCCACTTAAATGTGCAACAGATGTATCCACACAAATAACTAAATCTAATTCTTGGATATATTTTGCAGTATCATAAAAATTATTAATTTTTTTACCAAGATTTATAATTTTTGGATATTCTTTTAATTCTTGCTGTGTATTAGTATCTATTTCTAAAGAATAAAAAATAGTATTTTTTAAATCAAATAGCGGCTCTAGAATATTTAAATCAATAGAACGCCTGTTGTCTAAAATATGTGTTTTACTACCTTTCCATGATATTCCTATACGAAATTCTTTATTATTGTTTTTATGATCATTTTTTATATTTAAATATTTATCTTTAATAATATTTTTTTTTCTTAAATTTAAGGCATTAGGTATGCTCATAATAGGCAAATAATAATCAAAATCAATAAAATTTTTATTCAATAATATTAATTTATCCCATCCATTTGTATATTTAGAAAAAAGTTTATATAGAGGCTTTGATATTTCTAATATAATATATGCTTGAGATATTTTTTTTACTTGATTTATAAATCTTACAAACATAATATTATCTCCATAGCCTTGCTCATAGTGTATAAATAATTTTTTATTTTTTATTATATTTCCATTCCATTTTGGTTGTAAATAATCTCTTTTTTTTGTAGTAAAACTGCTATAATTCCATCTTGATTCATAATATTTAAAGCCATTTAAAATATCATTACATTGTAAATATACTAAAGATAGACCAAATAAGGCATCTGCATTATTATGATCAATTTTTAATGCTATAGTATAATATTTTTTTGATTTTTTTGATTTTTTTAACATTTGATACAATGTTGCTAAATTTAAATATACACGAATATCACAAGAGTATATTAATGCTTGTTTTGCATAAAAGAGAGATTTTTTAAATTTATTATTATAAAAAAGAGTTAAAGAATAATTTACATAATATTGAGCAGATTGATTATCAATAAAAAGTGTTTTTTTATGATATTTTATTGCTTTATTGTATTTATTTAATTCTTGATATATTAATGCTAA
>JAMOPZ010000004.1 GCA_027064245.1 Campylobacterales bacterium | reverse complement strand
ATGTTTTATTATTTTAGTATAAATGTAACAGAATTTTTTAGAGAACCTGAACAACTAATAAATTTAAGAAAAAAGATTTTACCATATTTAAACTCTTATAATCATATTAAAATATGGTGTGCAGGGTGCAGTAGTGGGGAATCCCCTTATTCATTAGCTATGATTTTAGATGAAGAAAATATGTTAAAAAAAACTCAAATATATGCAACAGATTTTAATAAGCGCATATTAGCACATGCAAAAGATGGTTTATTTGATATTGAAGATTTTACACAAAGTGATACAAACTATAAATTAAGTGGTGGAAAAAAAGAGTTTCAAAATTATTTTATAAAAAAAGGCAAATATTATCAAATAAAACATTACCTACAAAAACATATATTGTTTTACAATCATAATCTAGCTACAGATGGTATAATCAATGAGTTTCAATTAATTATATGTAAAAATGTTATAATATATTTTGATAGTGTTTTAAAAAAACGGGTTATTCAACTTTTTGATGATTCATTAGAGGTTAATGGATTTTTAATTTTAGGTCAAAGTGAATTTTTACCAAAAGAGTTTGAACAAAATTTTATAAAATATATTCCGCATACTCAGATATATCATAAGAAAGCTTTTTTTTAATTAAATGTATGATACAATTATTTAAATTAATAATTAAAAAGTGGGTAATAAAGTTATGGCAGATTATTTTGATACATATTTTTTTGATTCAAAAATAGCGAAAAAAACAGCAAAACAACATAATTATTTAGGAGATAGCAAAACAAAAATTCAAATATGTTATCATCCAGATCTATTAACAAAAGAAAATTTAATTGGTGTTCCAATTGATAATATAAAGCAGTATTTTTTAACTACAAAGTATAGATTTCCTACTCATATAGATTTTACAAATTCTACATATGCTAATAATGATGAAGAGCAAGAAAAAGTTGTAAATATTTTTTATACATTGTTTCAAGAGATACAAAATGAAAAAAATCAATATACTTTACAATTAGTAGATAAATATAATAATCTTAAGATAAAACAGGGTACAAGTATAGGTTTTATAGCTTCTAAAACACAACCTCATATAGTACAGTATTTTAAATCTTTACAAAAAGGTTTAAAAAATAGATTTAAAACATCATTTTTAACACAACAAACAGCAAAAGATAATATGATTTTAGAAGATATATCTATAGATGATGTATATAAGTTTATTATAAAAAATAAACCAAATTATCTATTTTTTTATAATGAATTTTATCCAGATTTTAATCATAAAGATATAAAATTTGTATATATTATAGATTCTTTTAAGATATGTGAAAAAATATTAGAGTATAGATTTACTTCTAATAAGATAAATGATAATATAATATTTTTTACTACATCACACTATTATAATAAAATCTTAAATATAAAAAAAATAAAAGCTACTCTTTTACCATCTTATTTTTTACAAGAATATACAAAAAAAATAGTTTATAAAAAGAAAAAATATGATGTACTATTAGTAGCATCATATCAAGATATGGATAAATATTATATTTTTAATAAAATGTTTAAAAAGATTGATAAATATTTAATCAATAATATACTGTATATGAAAATATTAATTTCATATATATCAAAAGCGAAATATCCTATAAAAAAAGATTGGGAATTAAATATACTTTTACAACAATATTGTATTTTAAAACATATAGTAAAACATACATCTCTTAATCTTAATATTTTAGGATCAAATTGGGATAAAATTACAAAAAAACATAAAATAATAAAATTCAATAAAAATATAGAAAAACTATATCAAAAAACAAAATATGTTATAACAGTATCATACAAGATGGATACTAATGCTATTTTAAGTGTTTTACAAAATGGAGCTATTCCTGTAATATATGATTTAAGAGCAGATGATAAATTTTATAAAAAAGAGTTAGAAGATTATTGTTTATTTTTTAAAAATATACAACAATTAGATAAAATAATAGCATCAAATCAGATGCCAAAAAAACAATTTGATAAAGATATATATAATCTATATTCTCAAGCTAATTTGCAAAAAGTTATTATTAAAGAATTATAAATTAAAGTAAAAAGCTATAGCTTTTTACTTTAAACTATTGTGTATATATCCAAAAAGAACTATTTTGATTAAGTTCATCTAATCTTGGTATAGAACTGTCTATATCACTATCATTTAATGGTGCATATATATTCCATACATTATCTTTTAATTGTAATATATATTTTAGTGTTTTGTTTTGTTCTGTTATCATATTTTCTATATCATCGTAATAATCTAAAAATCTAGCATTTATTAAGCTCCATCCACTTTTATATAAAGTTGGTTTCTTTGTATATAATGGTGCAAATGGATCTATTGGGATACTTAAGGTTGATTGAGTATCTAAATTACTTTTTATCAATATCCCTTCATTTGGATTTATTGATTCAAATCTATTCATATCTGATCGATTTGAATTATCAGACCAATAGCTCCAATCATCAGTATATTTATATACAGTATAATCTTTACCAAATATAGATTCAAGTGTAGCAAAAGGTGTACATAGAGAACTTAGTTCACTTTGATAAGCACTACTACAAAGTATTTTATTAAAAGGTAGGCTAAGATATGTATAGGTATCAGTTACAGTTTTTTGTATTTTAGGAGTTGTTGAAAAACCAAAATCTTTTGCTATCTCTTTTGCTGCAATATTATTGATATATATTCTTTTTATAGTATCTCCTGTTTTTTCATAACTAGCATGAAATAATGTTCCGTTTTGATAACTATATGCTATATTTTGATAATAACCATCAATAGTCAAATCTATATCAAGTAAACTATCGACAACAATTGAAGTATCTTCATTTTTCTTACAAGTTTGATTAGAAAGAATAGTGTATGTTCCAACATCTGTTGTTGTATTATTATTTTCATCTTTTGTTAATTCTACAATTGTATTATTATCTTTAAACATAAGTTGTTTTGAACTATCTATCTTATTTTGTATGAAAGCATTGTTTATATCACTATTAGGATCATAAGTGTGTGAAGATATAAAATCATCTATAGATGAATAATTATTATAATTATTATTATATATCTCGCACTCATTTTTTAATTGTTTTTCATATACTTCATATCCTACTGCATCACTCTTAAATGAAATACCATATATACTACTTAAATCACTGTCATCTATTGTATTTATAAATTTTAATTCTCTAATAGGTGTATGCATTTCATCAAAAATAGTTATTGTTGAGGTTGTTAAACTAGATTTATCTGATTTATTTTGATCTATAATATTTGTATAATTAATTGTATTAAGATTTTTATATATTTTATCATCTTGAAATAATATTCTTTCAATTTCTAATTCAGAACCGATATTATTATACACTTGAATATTTACAAACATAGTATTATTAGATATAGAGGAACTATTAGCATCTGTATAGTTATTAGAAGATAAATAGTGTTCAATCATCTGTAGTTCTCTAGGATTTATATAGTTACTATTTTCACTAATTTGAGCATTAAATAATTCTACTTGTAAAGAAGATGCTACATCACTTATGTTGTCATCTGTTATATTAGCTCTTATTTTAGCTGTATCAAAAGAGTTGATTTGATTTGGTGAAGTAAATTCAAGTTGTTTTCCAATCAAATTATTTTTTTCATCAACTACCATAAAATATATTTTATCACCAACTACTATTTTAGGTATTAGGATTTTATTTAAAAATATAGTAGTATCTGCAGTTTCGTATATATCTTGATTAAAAAGTGTTGTTTTGTTTCCATTACTATCGTTTTGTAACACTAAAGCTTGTATTTTTTTATCAAATATTTTAATATATGCAGATATATTAGATCCATCTTCAAAATTTTTAAATAGTGCTACATCACCATAAGCATTATCTCCACCTGAGTTTAATCTTATTTTAGCAGTAATATTTCTAATATTTTCTTGAGATATTTTCAGTTCGGCACTTGATATTTCACCATCTTTTTTTGATACATTAAACTCAAGGTGTTCTGGTATATCTGAAGTTTCATCAATTTTAGATATATTATTATCTGTGTATTTTTCACCATATTTTACATCATACCAAGTAGTACCAAATATATCTATAGGCATATATTTTAATTGCCAAGTATCACTACTAGATGCATCAAAACTTACTATGTTAGTAGTATTTGAAGCTATAGAGATAAAATCACTCGAATCATTATTATTTTCATACAATTTACCATCTGCAAAATTATACCAAAGTGTTAAACCATCTGTTGTATTTATTTTAATAGAATAATTCTGATTTATATTAAAAATTGGTACCATTAAAGTTGAATTATCATTTGTTATTGCTTCACTTCCTGCAATTGTAAAGTTTTCTGTATTGTTATTTTGCCCTATATACTCTATTGAAGATATATTATATAGTGTTGAATCATAGTTTGATATATCTATTATTAAAGTTTGTGGATATATTTTGGTTGGACTAGTTTTATCTTCGGTTGTATTATCACCTATTTGACCATCACTGTTTTCTCCCCAAGACCATAGAGTTCCATCTGATTTTATAGCTATTGTATGAGAATTTCCAGCAGAAACAGCTACCCAGTTAGTATCAGATCCTACTTGAGTAGGGCTGTTTCTATTATCTGTATCACTTAATCCTAGCTGACCATAATAATTATCACCCCAAGACCATAGAGTTCCATCATATTTTATACCAACTGTATGATAATCTCCCGCAGAAATAACCCTAAAGTTTCTTATATCTATACCATT
>JAMOPZ010000003.1 GCA_027064245.1 Campylobacterales bacterium | reverse complement strand
AAAAACCAAAGAAGAAAATAATAAAGAAAATAATAAAGAAAAAAATAAAGAAAAAAATGATTAAAAAGAAGCCAACACCTAAACCTAAACTTAAAAAAATTACAAAACCAAAGAAAGTTATAAAAAAAACAATAAAAAAAATAGTTCCAAAAAATGTAATTAAAAAACAAGCTAAGAAAATAGTAGAAAAAATTAAACCTATAAAAAAAGAGCAACCATTTATTCATAAATCACAAATAAAAAAAGTAAAATCAAATAGCAAAGTAGGAGTATCCAAAAAAGATAATAAACAAAAAGAGTTAAAAAAACAAAAATATTTCACTCTAATAAAACAAACAATAAATCAAAATAAAAAATATCCAAAAAAAGCAGTAAGAAGAGGTATTCAAGGTATTATAAAAGTACAATTTACTGTTTCTAAAGATGGAAAATTACTTAACATAGATATATTAGATGGTAAAAAAATATTTTATAAATCTATAAAAAAAGCTATAAAAAACAGCTTCCCATTAACACCACCTAAAAATATTTTTATTAAATCATTTAAACTTACTTTAAAAATTATATATAAATTACGATAATATTAATTTTTATTAAACAAACCAAACCAATAAGATTAAACCAAAAATAATTCTATAAATTCCAAACGACACAAATGTAAATTTTTCTAGAAATTTTAAAAATAATTTTATTGTAAGATATGCTACTATAAAAGCTACTATAAATCCTATTAACAATGTAAGAAGATTTATATCTGTAAACTCTTTATAGTGTTTTAAGATATCATACCCTGTTGTTGCACACATAACAGGAAATGCTAAAAGAAAAGAAAACTCTGCACTAGCTTTTCTACTTAAGCCTACAAACATAGCTCCTAGTATTGTACTTCCTGCACGACTAGTTCCTGGAATTAAAGCAAAAATTTGGGCAAAACCTATAAGTAAAGCTTGTTTATAAGATATTTTTTCTATATCTTCTATATATGATTTCTCTTTTTTATAAAACTTTTCTGCTAATAAAAAAACTATACCACCTATTATAAACATAGTAGCTACTATTTGTATGGAAAAAAGTTCTTTAATTTGATGAGAAAATAAAAAACCAACAGCACCTATTGGAATAAAAGCTAAAATTAATTTTTTCCATAATTCTATTTTTTTAAAACTAAATTTCTCTTTATAGTTTAATATTACAGCTAAAATTGCAGCAAATTGAATAATAACCTCAAATGCCTTATTTACACTATTTTGTTCTAAACCTAAAAATTGACTAGCAACTATAAGATGTCCTGTTGAACTTACAGGTAAAAACTCTGTAAATCCCTCAATAATACCTAAAATAATCGATTGAGATATATCCATTTTTTAGCTTGATTTTACAATAGAAGCAAATTTTTTAAATATATATTTACTCTCATGAGGACCAGGAGATGCTTCTGGATGATGCTGTACTGAAAATATCTCTTTATTGTTATATTGTACGCCCTCTATTGTATTATCAAATAAATTTTTATGTGTAACTGTAGCTATTTTTTCTATATCATCAGGTACATTATAGTTATGATTTTGAGCTGTTATCTCTACAATTTTTTCTTCATTTGCTACAGGATGGTTACCACCGTGTTGCCCAAATGGAAGTTTAAAAGTATCATATCCATGAGCTATACTTAACATTTGATGACCTAAACAAATAGCAAAAATAGGAATATCTTTTTTTATTAGTTTCTCCACTTGCTCTTTTTCTGCAGTTAATGTAAGAGGATCTCCTGGACCATTACTTAAAAAAACTCCACCTATTTCACCTTTATCAAATCTAGCTATTAGATCATCTGCTTTAAAACTACTAGGTATAACCTCAACCTCAAGTCCAGCATCTACTAGTTCATTTAAAATATTTCTTTTTACACCAAAATCAACAACAACGATTTTTTTATCGCTTAACATACCTTTTTTATATGATAGGGTTTCCATATCCCAAGCACCATATTTATGAATATATGACTCTTTTGTAGATACTTGTTCTATATAATTTATCTGTTCAATTCTAGGAGTTTCTTCTAAAACTTTTTTTAATTCATCTTTTGCTGATATTTGAGTTGAAGCTATCATCATCATAGCACCTTCATCTCTTATCATTTTTGTTAAATATCTAGTATCTATATCACAAATACCTAAAGTATCATTCTCTTTTAACAATTCGCTTAAACTTTTTTGAGCTCTAAAATTAGAGTAAGTTTCATTATAATTTCTTACAAATACACCTTTACACCATGCTTTATTACTCTCATTATCATCATCATTTACACCAACATTTCCTATTTCTGGTGCTGTAAAAGTAATAAACTGACCAGCATAAGATGGATCAGTGATAATCTCTTGGTAACCACTCATAGATGTATTAAACACTATTTCACCTACATTAGTACCACTTGCACCAAAAGATTTAGCTTCAAGATATGTACCATTTTCTAAATATATATAAATTTTTTCCATTATAAAAGTCCCCTTTTTATCAACTCTTCTTCATAAAGTCTATTAAAAATAATATCATACTCTTCAGTTCCAGGTATTAGTTTTCTTTTATAGTTTTTAATCTTCTCGTATGCTATAGAATCAGCATCATCATACCCTTTAATATATTCATTAATTGAAGCAGCTATCAGATTTTTTACTTGATTGTCATTTACAGTAAAATGTATATAATCCTCTTCATATAAAAAGTCCATCATCTTATGGGCGATATTTGAAAATCTATCTTCAAAATTAAGATTTACACCATATTCATTTGCAAGTCTTTTTTTTGTCATCCAAAAAAGTTGTCTATAATCTGCTTTATAGAACTCAATCTCTTCCTCTTGACTTTCTAATATCTCATCAACTGCATCATCAAGATCTATCTCTTTTTGAATATCTTCATTTAGTATATCTTCACACACTTGAGTTATATGAGATTTTTCCTTTCGTATCTCTATAAAATCTGCATTTATTAGATCTTTTGTAATCTTTCTTGCTATAAAGTTACTATGTTGTTTTTTTAGTTTCATATAATATATCCCTTTTATCTTATAATAGTATCATTACGATCTGGTGATGTTGAGATAATTCCCACTTTTGTTTTTGTTAACTCTTCAATTCGTTTTATATAATCTTTTGCAGTTTGAGGAAGTTGATCAAATTCTCTACACCCAACTACACTATCCCAACCATCTAACTCTTCATAAATAGGTTTTATATTATCCATATTTGATGGTAGATAATCTATCTTTTGCCCATCTAGTTCATAAGCTATACATACTTTTATTTTTTTAAATCCATCTAAAACATCTAGTTTCATTAAAGATAATTGATCACAACCGTTAAGTCTACTTGCATATTTTACAGCAACTGCATCAAACCAACCACATCTTCTTTTTCTTCCTGTTGTTGTTCCAAACTCTTTTCCAACTGTTGCCATAGTATCGCCATCTTTTGTAAAATCTTCGCTAGGAAATGGACCATTACCTACTCTTGTACAATATGCTTTTACAATACCTGTTATTTTTCCTATATCTTTTGGATTTAGACCAAGTCCAGTACAAGCTCCAGCACTAACTGTTGAACTTGATGTTACAAATGGATATGTACCATGATCAATATCTAGCATAGTTCCTTGTGCACCTTCTAATAATACTCGTTTATTATCTTCTAGTGCATCCCATACCATATTTGTAGTATTTACAACATATGAAGCTAAAATTTTACTATATTCAAAAATCTCATCTTTTAACTCTTTTTCATTTGGTAAAGTTATATCTAAAGCATCAAAGATAACTCTGTTTTCATTGAAATAATCCAATATATTTATAACTAATTTTTCTGGATCTTTTAACTCTATTGCTCTATGCCCTACTCTATTTATCTTATCTGCATAAGCAGGACCTATCCCTTTACCTGTAGTACCTATTGCATTATTACCTTTTAGTTTTTCTTTTGCCATATCTACTAAACTATGATAAGGAAGATTTAAGTGCGCTTTATCTGATATAAATAATCTATTTTCAAGATTTTCAAACTGTTTCATCTCTTCTATAATAGATGCTGGATTTACTACTACTCCGTTTCCTATTATATTTACAGCATTTGAATTTAATATACCTGAAGGTACTAAATGTAGTGCATATTTTACACCATCTACCCAAATAGTATGTCCAGCATTATGTCCACCTTGACTTCTACATACCATATCATACTCTTGTGCTAATTTATCTACAATTTTACCTTTACCTTCATCGCCCCACTGAATTCCTACTATTACATCTGCTTTACTCATATTTTTACCCTTGTACTTTTAATAATTGATCTGTATATATTGCAAATCCTAATGATTTTATACCATTGCTTTTATATCCGCCACCTTTTGCTATTGTAATGTTCTTTTCTATTACTTTATAATATACATCATCATAATATTTCATAGCATCATAATATATAGGTGATAATGTGATATTCGAATAATCTATGTTTTTAGATATATCTAAAAGTTTTTTTATCTCTGGTTTTAATATATCTGGTAATCCATCATATATATCTTCTAAATCTTTTATAGTAACTACACTTATTAGATTATTTAACCAAGAAAATTCAAGATCACTTAAAGCTCCTATTTCACCATCTTTAAAAAGTTCTATATCTATATCCCATTGTTTTGATATAATTTTTGGAATATTTATATTTGCTATTTGTATAGTTGGTTTTGAATTTAATCTATCTAAAAGCTTACAATTTAAAGTAATAAGATCACTAAAATTATCATAATTTATCCACTCTAAGCCTATTTGATAAGCCTCATTTGCAGGATACTTAAAAATAGGTTGTATATAAAACCATTTTTTATGTAGAGTTGTTCTACCTAATCTTTTTGTAATAATTCGTACAACATCTAGTGTACTGTCTGCTCTTAAAACCACTTTATTATTTAATTCATCATTTAAAGTAATTAGCTCTTTTTCATCATCAATACTTTGATGTGCCAAATATGATAAAGTAGGCGTTATGATCTCTTCAAAGCCATTTTCATATAAAAAATCACTAGCATTTTTTTCTAAATCTCTTTTTTGTTTTGCTAGTTTGCCAAAATATAGTTTACTACCTGTTGGTATCTCGTGTTCAAATATCATTATCACTCCACACATAAAATCTTTGTATTGTACTAAAAAATTTGTTAAAATTTGGTTAGAGTAATTATAAAGAATAGAAAAGAAAAAAGAAATTTTATATTAAAGTTTCTTTTAATAAAAACTTAAGTATAATTCCAAACTAAATTTTTAACAATAAGGAAACAACAGCTATGGCAAACCATAAATCAGCTGCAAAAAGAGCTAAACAAACTATCGTTAAAACTGAAAGAAATAGATTCTTTAAGGCAAGAATCAAAAATATTACTAAAGCAGTTTTAAGCGCAGTAGCATCTAATGATAAAGATACTGCAACAAAGGCTATGAAGGAAGCAAACAAGTATATTCACCACTGTGTAAGTAAAAATATTCTTAAAAAAGCTGCTGCTGCTAGAAAAGTTAGCAGACTTCAAAACAAAGTAAATGCTCTTTAAGAGTTTTTTACATTTACTAAATTTTTTAGACTAATTTTTTAGTCTAAAATCTTAAAATTACTACAAAACCAAATTAGGTATTTTCATGCTACAAAATAAACTACAACTATTTATAGATAGAGATAAAGAGATAAATCAACTTTTAACATCGCCAGATATTTTAAATGATATTAAAAAAATGACTGAGCTTTCAAAAGAACAATCAAATATAGCTCCAATTGTAAAAGCTGCAAATGAATATAATCAAATTATTAATGATATTTCAGAAAACAAACAACTTTTAGGTGATGAAGAGTTAGGTGACCTTGCAAAAGAGGAACTAAAAGAGTTAGAACCTAGAAAAATAGAGATAGAAGAGGAGATTAAGATTCTTCTACTTCCAAAAGATCCAAATGATGATAAAAATATTTATATAGAACTTCGTGCTGGAACTGGTGGAGATGAAGCTGCTTTATTTGTGGGTGATCTTTTTGGTACTTATATGAGATATGCTGCAAATTGTGGTTGGAAAACTGAAATTATGAATAGCAGTGAATCTGAATCAGGTGGTTATAAAGAGATGGTTTTCCTTGTAAAAGGGGATAGTGTATATTCTAAAATGAAATTTGAATCAGGTGTTCATAGGGTACAAAGAGTTCCTGCAACTGAATCTCAAGGTAGAGTTCATACAAGTGCAATAACAGTTGCAGTTATTCCTGAAGTTGATGATGTGGAGATAGAAATAAGAAGTGAAGATCTAAAAATCGATGTAATGCGTGCTAGTGGTTGTGGTGGTCAGTGTGTAAATACAACTGATAGTGCCGTACGAATTACACATATTCCATCTGGTTTAGTTGTAACAAATCAAGATCAAAAATCTCAACATAAAAATAAAGATAAAGCTATGAAAGTTCTAAAAGCTAGACTTTATGACCTTCAAGAGCAAGAAAGAATGGAAAAAGAGGGAGCCGATAGAAAAGCTCAAGTAGGAAGTGGTGATAGAAGTGCAAGAATTAGAACTTATAATTACCCTCAAGGTAGAATTAGTGATCATAGAATTAATCTTACTCTTTATAGGTTAGATGCTATTATGAATGATGGACTTTTAGATGAAATTATAGATCCTTTAACTGCAGATTATCAATCAAAACTTATGGAACAAAGTGGTGTTTAGTTACAAAATAATTTAATAAAAGTTACATTTTTATATTTGTTTAATAACAACTTAGATAAAATAAAATTATGAATATATTTTTAGTAGAAGATAATGAAGATTTAAATTATTTAATAACTCAAACATTTAAAAATATGAGATACAATATTGTATCTTGTAAAGATGGTCAAGAAGCAATTACTATTCTTGATCAATTTTTCAATCTATATATCATAGATATAAATTTACCAAATATTAATGGTTTAGAACTTATAAAAAAAATAAAACAAACAAATAACAAAGCTAAAATTTTTATTATAAGTGGAGATAGTAATATAGATACTATTGTAAAAGCATATAATTTAGGGTGTGATGATTATATAAAAAAACCATTTGATTTAAGAGAACTTATAGCAAAAATAAATATTTTTTTTAAAGATACTATTACTGATGAGATAGAGTTATGTACAAATTGTATTTTCAATAAAAAAACAAAACTATTATTATATAAAAATGAACTTATAAAACTTACAAAAAAAGAATCTTTACTATTAGAGTTATTGATCTTACATCAAGGTACAATTGTAACATATGATATGATCAAAGAGTTTGTTTGGGCAAATAAAGATACTAGTAAACATATACGACAATTAGTATCAAAACTGAAAAAAAATATACCATGTGAAAATCTTATCCAAACTCACTCCTCTTTAGGCTATTCAATTCAATAATTAATTTTTAAAAAGAATTATTTTACCATACTTATGTTAGAATTACGAAAATAACATTTAATAAATATCAAAAATAAGGAAAAATATGTTTGAAGTGATCATAGGATTAGAGGTTCACGCCCAACTAAATACAAATAGTAAATTATGGTGTAGTTGTGCTACAAGTTTTGGAGAAAAACCAAATACAAATGTATGCCCAACTTGTCTTGGACTTCCAGGTGCATTACCTGTTTTAAATAAAGAAGCTGTATTTAAAGCGATTCAATTAGGAACAGCAATTAATGCAAAAATAAATAAAAAATCAATTTTTAATAGAAAAAATTATTTTTATCCAGATCTTCCAACTGGTTATCAAATATCTCAATTTGAAGTACCTGTTGTAGGTATGGGTGAAATTATAATAGATTTTGATGATGGATCTACAAAAACAATTGGTGTAACAAGAGCTCACTTAGAAAATGATGCAGGTAAGAATTCACATTGTGGAGACCATAGTCAAGTAGATTTAAATCGTGCGGGAACACCACTTCTTGAGATTGTAAGTGAACCAGATATGAGAAGTGCAGATGAAGCTATAAGATACTTGAAAAAACTTCATTCTATAGTAAAATATATAGATATCTCAAATGCAAATATGGCAGAAGGTTCTTTTAGATGTGATGTAAATGTATCTATAAGACCTAAAGGAGATACTAAACTTTACACTAGATGTGAAATAAAAAATATGAATAGCTTTAAATTTATTGAAAAAGCTATAGCATATGAGGTTCAAAGACAAATAGAAGCTTGGGAAGATGGTGTATATGAACAAGAGGTAGTTCAAGAAACTAGACTTTTTGATGTAAATACAGGAGAAACTAGATCTATGAGAGGTAAAGAGGATGCTGCTGATTATAGATATTTTCCAGATCCAGATCTATTACCTTTAATTATTACAGATGAGATGATAGAGAAATATTCTCAAATTCCAGAACTTCCTGATGCAAAAAAAGAGAGATTTGTAAAAGAATTTGGACTTAAAGTTTATGATGCAGGGGTGATTTGTAGTACTGTTGAGATGGCAAACTATTTTGAAGATATGTTAAAAGTTGGTATAAGTGGTAAGATGGCAACAACATGGCTAACTGTTGAGCTTTTAGGAAGATTTAGTGAGGGTATGAATGTAACAACATCTCCTGTAGATGCTACAAAACTAGGAACTATAGTAAAAGCTATAGAAAATGGTACTATTTCAGGAAAAGCTGCTAAAGAGGTGCTTGATTATCTAATGAAAAATGATATACAAGTAGATGAAGCAATAGAAAAATTAGATCTTAAACAAGTAAGTGATGATGGTGCAATTTTAGCAATTATTGATGAGATTTTAGCAAATAATCAAGACAAAGTAGAACAATACAAATCAGGAAAAGATAAATTATTTGGATTTTTTGTAGGACAAACTATGAAAGCTAGTAAAGGAACTGCAAATCCACAAAAAGTAAATGAACTTTTAAAACAAAGGTTAGCATAGTATTATGAGTTCTATTTGTGTTATAGGAGCTGGTAAATGGGGTAGTGCTTTACATTTTGCATTATCTCAAAATCAAATATGTTATATATCAAATAGAACAAAAAAAGATATTCAAAATTTTATATCACTAGAAGATGCTTTAAAGTGCGAATATTTAATTATAGCAATACCATCTCAATTTATAAGAGAATGGTTAGAAAATAATTTTATTTTTAAAAACCAAAAAGTTTTAGTAGCGGCTAAAGGTATAGAAGCATCTAGTGGTGCTTTTTTACAAGAGATATATGAACAATTTATCCCAAAAGAAAATTTAGGCTTTATCTCTGGTCCATCATTTGCAGCAGAAGTTATACAAGCACTTCCTACAGCACTTGTAATAAACTCAATATCTAAACAATTTTACAATAATTTTAGTGGATTTTTTCCACCATTTATTAAAATATATTATAGTGATGATGTAATAGGAGCAGAGATTGCTGGAGCTTACAAAAATGTACTTGCCATTGCAAGTGGTATTTGTAAAGGATTAAATTTAGGGCTAAATGCTCAAGCATCTCTTATATCAAGAGGTTTAGTGGAGATGGAAAGATTTGGAGCTTTTTACAATGCTAAAAAAGATACTTTTTTAGGATTAAGTGGTGCTGGAGATCTTTTTTTAACAGCTTCTAGTGAACTTAGTCGTAATTTTAGAGTAGGATTAGGTCTTGCTCAAAATAAAACTTTAGAAACTATCTTACAAGAGCTAGGTGAAGTAGCAGAGGGTGTTATGACAAGCTATGCTATAGTTAAGTTATCAAATCAGAACAATATATATACCCCAATAGCAAACGAGGTAAAAAAAATTCTTAATGGAAAAGATCCGAAAAGTAGTTTAAAAGATCTTTTAAAAAGTTAATTTTTATAAATATATAATATAATAAAAGAAATAAATTAAAGGAATATCATATGGCAATGTTCGGAAGTATGGCAAAAGTTTTTTCTACTCCAAAGTTTAAAAAAAGAAAATTTGATCCTGAGAAAATGTCTATTGAAGATATTGATCTACCTAGAAGATATAATCTTATAGATAAAGAAGCACTAAGACCTTTAATAAAAGGAGAGATAGATATTTTTAAAGCACTAGATTATAAACATAAACCAGATGATCAATTAAAGTGTTTAGAATATAACTCTTGGCAAATTGGTATATTGCTTAAATTTATAAAAGAGGATATGGTATATTTATATGATGATATTGAAAATATCTTATCTTCAAATGCAGTATATATAACAAAAAAAAATCTACATATAAAAGTTTTTAATATTGTTTATAGATATAATCAAGAGATTGATAAAGATGATCCAAAAGAGATATTAGAAAAAGATATAAGATGGTCTCCTCAAGATGCAGCATATCTTTTAAGATATATTACAACTGAAAATAGAAATATTTCAAGAAAAAAGGGATAAATTGGAACAATACGAATACGATCTTGAAGAAGAATTAGATATAAAAGAACCTTCAAAATATAAAGTTTTACTTTTAAATGATGATTATTCTACTATGGATTTTGTAATAGAGGTACTTATAAAAGTTTTTAGAAAAACATTAGATCAAGCATCTTCTATTATGCTTGAGGTTCATAATAACAAAAAAGCAGTATGTGGAATTTATTCAAAAGAGATAGCCTCTACTAAAGTGATGCAAGTAAAAACAATGGCAAGATCTGCAGGATTTCCACTTAAAGCTATTATGGAAATTGAATGATAAGTGCTCAATTACAAAATATTTTTACAATAGCAATAGAATTTGCAAAAAATAATAACCATGAATATATCACACTAGAACATATTTTTTTAATTCTTTTAGATAATAAAAGGATTATTAATATTTGTCAAGATATACAAATAGATACAAATATACTTCATAAAGAATTAGCTAAATATGTTTTAGAAAATACACCTATTTATCCTTTAGAATTACAAGGAGAGGATCCATTAGAGACTATATCTTTAACACAAACTATTCAAGAGATGGTAACTCATATTCAATACTCATCAAAAGAGCAAGCAGATGTTGAAGATATGTTTATATATATTCTTAAAAATGAAGATGCATATTGTAGCTATTTATTAAAACAACAAGGTTTTATAAAAGTAGATATATTAGAACATATAAGTCATGGAGATGATCAAAATTTAGACAATGATACAAAAAAAGAATCAAAAAAGAAAGAAAGCGTATTATCTCAAAATAGTATAGAGCTAGTTGCCCTAGCAAAAAAAGATCTTATAGATCCTGTAATAAATAGAGAAAAAGAGTTAGAAAGAACTATAGAAATTTTAGCAAGAAGAAAAAAAAACAATCCACTTTTTATTGGAGAAACAGGAGTAGGAAAAACTGCTATTGCCAATGCTTTAGCACTTAAAATAGCTTCTAAAAATGTACCATCTTTTTTAGAAGATGCAAAAATATATTCACTAGATATGGGTTCTATGGTAGCAGGAACAAAATATAGAGGTGATTTTGAAAAAAAATTTAAATCTATTTTAAAAGATATATCAAAAAAGAAAAATGCAATTTTGTTTATAGATGAGATCCATACAGTAGTAGGTGCCGGTAGTGTAGGAAATAGTAGTATGGATGCTTCAAATATACTAAAACCACTTTTAAGTAGTGGTAAATTAAAAGTAATAGGAGCTACAACCTATGAGGAGTACAGAACAAATTTTAGTAAAGATAAAGCTTTTAGTAGAAGATTTGCAAAAGTTGAGATATCTGAGCCATCTATTGAAGATTGTATTACTATTATTGAAGGTTTAAAACCAAAATATGAAGAGTTCCATAATATAAAATATACAAAAGAAGCTTTAGTTTTAGCAGTTGAGTTAAGTAGTAAATTTATAAATGATAGATTTTTACCAGATAGTGCTATAGATATTATTGATGAAGTTGGAGCAAAAGTAAAATTAAATAAAACAGGAAATAATATAAAAGTTACAAAAAAAGATGTAGAAGAAACTGTCGCTCTTGTAGCAAATATTCCTCCAAAAACTGCAACAAAAACAGATCTTGTATTACTTAAAAATCTTCAAAAAAATCTTCAAAAAAGAGTTTTTGGTCAAGATGAAGCGATTAAAACTATAGTTGAAGCGATACAGATAAATAAAAGTGGTATGACTACAGATCATAAGCCAATAGCTAGTTTTCTTTTTACAGGTAGTACAGGTGTTGGTAAAACAGAAGTAGCAAAAGAGTTAGCATCTACTCTTGGGATATATTTTGAAAAATTTGATATGAGTGAATATAGTGAAGCTCATAGTATAAGCAGACTCATAGGTGCTCCTGCTGGATATGTAGGTCATGAAAAAGGTGGACTTTTAACAGAAACTATAAAAAAACATCCACATTGTGTACTTTTATTAGATGAGATAGAAAAAGCACATAGTGATCTTATGAATCTACTTTTACAAGTAATGGACAATGCAACACTTACAGATAACAATGGGGTAAAATCTGATTTTTCAAATGTAATATTAATAATGACATCAAATCTTGGTGCAAAAGAATCAAATATTATGGGATTTGCAAAAGATAATAGCTTAAATGAAGATAAAGCTGTAAAAACCTTTTTTTCACCTGAATTTAGAAATAGACTAGATGAGATTGTAAAATTCAATTCTTTAAAAGAGCATAATCTAATAAAAATAGTTACAAAATTTATATTAGATATTCAAGATCAATTAAGTGATAAAAATATAACTATATCTATAACCCAAAATGCAAAAAAAGAGTTGGCAAAAAAAGGTTATGATAAACTTATGGGAGCTAGACCACTATCTAGAGTAATCTCAAAAGAGATAAAACTTCCTCTAAGTCATGAGGTACTTTTTGGAAAGTTAAAAAATGGTGGTAGTGTAAAAATAGATTTTAAAGATAATAAATTTTTACAACATATAGTATAAATTTTAATTTTTAGTATATTTATTGTATACTAATGTATATTTATAATTTAAAAAAAAAGGATCATTATGGAATGTGAAATGCCACAAATAAATAGCAATAAAGATGAGATAAAAAAAATATTTGATCAAACAAAAACTATAGCAATAATAGGTTGTTCTCCAAAAAAAGAGAAAGATAGCAATAAAGTAGCAGTATATTTACAAAATCAAGGTTTTAGAATAATACCTGTTTATCCAAAAGAGGATATTATTTTAGGTGAAAAAGTATATAGAAGTTTAAGTGATATACCACAAGATATAAAAATAGATATGGTAGATATATTTAGAAAACCAGCAGTTATAGCAGATATTGTAGATGAAGCTATAAATAGAGGCAATGTAGATACTATATGGACTCAACTAGGTTTAGTAAATAATGAAGCTGCAAAAAAAGCAAGAGATGCAAATATGCATGTAGTACAAAGCCATTGTACTAAAGTTGAACATAATTTTTTAAAATCACAATCAATATAACAATTAAAATAATAGGAGAAAAAGATGATAATGAAAGGTAAAAAAGGGGTTATTCTAGGAGTAGCAAATAATAAATCTATTGCTTATGGAATAGCAGCCAAGTGTGCAGAACAAGGAGCAACCATAGCTTTTACATATCTAAACGATAGTTTAAAAAAAAGAGTTGAACCAATAGCACAAAGCTTTGGATTTGACAAATATGTATATCCATGTGATGTAAGCAACCCTGATGAGATCGAAGCTTTAAAAGAATCTTTAGAAAAAGATATGGGAAAAATTGATTTTATAGTACACTCTATAGCTTTTGCACCAAAAGAGGGGTTAAGCGGAAGATTTGTAGATATAAGTAAATCAGCATTTGAAGTAGCTATGAATGTATCAGTTTATAGCTTGATTGAAGTTACTCAAAAATTAAAACCAATTATGAGTGAAAATTGTTCTATTTTAACTTTATCATATTATGGAGGAGTAAAATATATACCAAATTATAACCTTATGGGCGTAGCAAAAGCTGCACTTGAGATGAGTGTAAAATATCTTGCAGAAGACTTAGGAAAAGATGGTATTAGAGTAAATGCAATAAGTGCAGGACCTATTAAGACCCTAGCAGCTGCTGGAATTGGAGAATTTAGATTTATGCTTAAGTGGAATGAAGCACACTCTCCACTTAAAAAGAATGTTACAACAGCAGAGGTTGGAAATAGTGGTATGTATCTTTTAAGTGATTTAAGTTCAGCAGTAACTGGTGAAGTTCACTATGTCGATTGTGGATTTAATATTATGGGTATGCCAGCAACTACTTTTGATGAAGATGGTAAACAAACTATCGCATGGGATGGTGAAAGCCGTTAAGCAAGAGTGAACTGTTTCACTCTTGTAGGCTTGAAACCGAAGCTTTTATGCGAAGGATGAGCATAAGCGAAGGTGGGTTCCTTTTGCTAAAGGCGAATAAAATTAAAAATTAATTAAGGAGAATTATGAATATTGACTTTAAAAACTTAGCACAAAAGTATCAAACTCCATATTATGCATATGATTTTAATCATATTACAAAACAATATAAAGAGTTAAAAGGTGCCTTTAAAGCTAGAAAATCTTTGATCTCTTATGCAATTAAAGCAAATTCAAATTTAAGTGTTGTAAAACATTTAGCAGATCTTGAAAGTGGGGCTGATTGTGTTAGTATTGGAGAGGTTAAACGAGCTTTAAAAGTAGGAATACCTAAATATAAGATTATATTTTCAGGTGTTGGAAAAACTGATGAAGAGATAAAACAAGCTTTAGAGTTTGATATACTTATGATAAATTTAGAAAGTGAAGCAGAACTTCATAGAGTTGAACTTATGGCAAAAGAATTAAATAAAGAAGCTAGAATTAGTATAAGGGTCAATCCGAATGTAGATCCAAAAACTCATCCATATATAAGCACTGGACTTCATGAAAATAAATTTGGAGTAGATATAAATACTGCAAAAAGAATGTACATAAGTGCAAAAAAGAGTGAATTTTTAGATCCTATAGGTATCCATTGTCATATAGGTAGTCAACTAACAGAACTTACTCCTATAAAAGAGGCTGTTATTATTGTAGCAGATTTAGTACGAAATATAAAAGCTGCACTTGATATTGAATTAAAGTTTTTTGATGTAGGAGGAGGACTAGGTATTGTTTATGATAATGAGAAACTAATAGATACTTATGAATATGCTCAAGTTATCTTAGATGCTTTATTTGGTCTTGATGTTACAGTAGTATGTGAACCAGGTAGATTTATAGTTGGAAACAGTGGATATTTTGTAACAAAAGTATTGTATGAAAAAACAAATGGTGATAAAAGATTTGTAATTGTAGATGGTGCTATGAATGATCTACTTAGACCTAGTTTATATAATGCTTATCATAAAATAGAGGTTTTAAATAATAATAGTGAAAAATCAAAATGTAATGTAGTAGGACCAGTTTGTGAAAGTGGTGATTTTTTTGCAAAAAATATAGAGTTACCACTTACACAACATGATGATTTGATGGTTATTCATAGTGCAGGGGCATATGGTTTTACAATGGCTAGTAACTATAATACAAGAGGAAAAGTAGTAGAAATTGCACTTGAAAATGGAGATGATAGGGTTATAAGAGATAGAGAAAGCTTTGAAGATCTTATAGTTTTAGAGGAAAAATATCTATAAACTATGAATACATTAGATAAAATAGTAGTGATCACAGGTGGTGGTACTGGTGGTCACTTAAGTATTGCAAAATCTTTTATAGATGAGTTTTATAAAAGGGATTATAAGATTATATTTATAGGTTCAACAAAAGGGCAAGATAGAGCTTGGTTTGAATCTGAAGAGAAACTTTATAAAAAATATTTTTTTTCTACACAAGGTGTTGTAAATCAAAAATTTTTAGGTAAAATAAAATCTTTATTTTTAATAATAAAAGCTACAATAAATTCTATAATAATTTTAAAAAAATATAAAGTGCAAAAAGTTATAAGTGTAGGTGGTTTTAGTGCAGCTGCTGCTTCTTTTGGAGCCATATTATCAAATACAGATTTTTATATCCATGAACAAAACTCAGTAATGGGAAAATTAAATAAAATAACTTCAAAAAAAGCAAAAGAGGTATTTAGTTCATATTTAACTGCTTCTAAAGTAAAAGATTATCCTATAAAACAGGAATTTTTTAATTTTCAAAGAGTAAGAGAGGAACTAAAAACTATTATATTTTTAGGTGGTAGTCAAGGGGCAACGGCTATAAATGAGTTTGCTATACAAGTAGCTCCTATATTAAAAAAATTAGATATTTCTATTATACATCAATGTGGAAAAAAAGATTATATAAAACTACAAGAACAATATAAAATATTGGATATAGATGTTGATCTATTTGATTTTTCAACTTCATTATTACAAAAGATGACAAAAGCAGATTTTGCAGTAAGTAGATCTGGTGCTAGTACACTTTGGGAACTTACAGCTTTGGGTATTCCTACACTTTTTGTGCCATATCCTTATGCTGCTGCAAATCATCAGTATTATAATGCATTAGTCTTAAAAAAACAAAATCTTTGTTTTATAGTAGATCAAGATAAATTAACTAAAGAGATTTTAGAAAATATTTTAAATAATGTAAATTTAAAATATATAAGTGAAAATCTTATAAAAACTATAGATAAAGATGGTATAAAAAAGATTGTAGATATTATAATTAATTGATATATGGGTGTAAAATTTAAACTAACGAAAAAAGATCTAAAAGGTATTATAAATGTAAAAAAAATAATACCTACTAAAGATGGAATAACAGATACTGTATATATTTTAGATAATAAATATATATTAAAGATTTTTCATAATAGTTCTAAAAAAGATTTAAAAAATGAGATAAAACTTTTAAAACTTTTAAAAAAATATAAAGTATCTAAACCCATATCCAAAAGTTTAACTATTTGCAATAAACCTGCACTATTATATAAAAAATGTATAGGGCAAAGCATAAAGAAGCCTAAAAAAAAAGATATTAAACAAATAGGAAAATTTCTTAAAAAATTTCATAATCTTACTAAAAATAAACTATCAAATAATAAAAAAATATTTAAAAAACAATATCTAAAAAAATTGGTTATAAAAACTAAAAATAAAAGCCTATTAGATAAATATAAAAAAATAGATATAAAACTAAAAAATAATGGTATTATACACGGAGATCTTTTTCCTGATAATAGTATCTTTTATCATGGCAAATTATCTTGTGTTATTGATTTTAATCAAGCTTGCAATGGGGATTTTATATTTGATTTAGCTGTTATTGCTTTTAGTTGGTGCAAAAGCAACAACGATATAAAGATATTATTAAAAAGTTATAATCTAAATATATCATTAAAAAAATTTAAAAAATATATATTTTATGCATCACTATATTATACTACAACTAGATATTTAAGAAAAATTTAAATATTTTGTATTTTTATTAAATCAAACTTTTAGGCATTTATATATACAATACGATAATATTTTATTATAAGAAGGATTATAATGTTTAAAATTATATTAGTAGCTTTTATGCTTCTTGGAAACTCTTTGTTTGCAATTGATGCAACAATGCAAATTATTAAAAAAAAGAGAACTTTACCTATGATATCTGTAAGTATTGATAATACTGTATCCAATAAAGCAATATCAAATAAAGTAGCATCATTAGTACAAAAAGATCTAATAGTAAGTGGACATTTTAATAATAGTGATATAAAGTTTGATAATAATTTTAATGATACAGTAAAATTTAAAACTATAGGATCAAATGGTATAGATCTTTATCTATTATTACAAACAAAAAATAGTCTTCAAAAAGGTATAATAATAAATACAAAATTATATGATATCAATACAAAACAATTGGTATTAAGTAAATCATATTCAACATCAAATAAAACTAGATATCCATTTTTAGCACATAAAATCTCTATTGATATTAATAAGTATTTAAATGCACCTTCAATAAATTGGATGGATAAATTTGTAATTTTTGCAAGATATTCAAAATCAAGAAAAAGTCAAATTGTAATAGCAGATTATACACTTACTTATCAAAAAATTGTTGTAAGTGGTGGACTTAATATTTTTCCAAAATGGGCAAGTAAAAAACAAGAAAATTTTTATTATACAACATATAAATATGGTAAACCTACTTTAATAAAACAAAATCTTTATACAAGAAAAATAGATAAAATACTTTCAAGTGATGGTATGATAGTATGTTCAGATGTAAGTAGCGATGGTAAAAAACTTGTTCTTACAATGGCTCCAAACTCTCAACCAGATATATATATTTACAATACAGAAACAAAATTAAAAAAACGAATTACAAAATATAGAGGTATTGATGTAGGTGGTAGCTTTGTTGAAAATGATACAAAAGTAGTATTTGTATCAGATAGATTAAAATATCCAAATATTTTTGCAAAATCTGTAGATGGTGGAGGAGTAGAGCGATTGATCTATCATGGAAGAAATAATTCTCAATGTACTACATATAAAGATTATATAGTTTATTCAAGTAGAGAAACAAGAAATGAATTTAGCAGAAATAGTTTTAATCTTTATCTAATCTCTACAAAAACAGATTATTTAAGACGATTAACTATAAACGGAAGAAATCAATTTCCAAAATTTTCAAGTGATGGGGAGTCTGTATTGTTTATAAAAAATGACTCAAGAGGAAGTCATTTAGGGATTATTAGAGTAAATTATAATAAGAGTTTTCTTTTTAATTTAAAAAGTGGAAAGTTACAATCTATTGATTGGTAAGGAAAATTTAAATATTAATATAGTAAAATGTTTAAAATTAACCTAAATAAAGGAAGTATATGAAAAAAACATACAAAAATGTTCTAGTTGGTTTATTATCAGTTGGTTTATTTGCTGGTTGTGCATCTAAAAATGTAGAATATGATGCATCTGCAGCTAATGCAAAAAATACAACAAATCAAACACAAAATACAACTAGTAATGACAAATTAGATTCAATTTCAGGAAGTGAGACTAGTTTTGACAATAGTTATACACCAGAAGCAACAGATAATAGTGGCACTATGGATACAGCACAAGAAAATTCTTTAAACTTAAACGATGGTATTTATAAAGTAAAGAGTCAAATTGATGGCAAAACTATAGTATTAAGTTCTGTACATTTTGGTTTTGATAAGTTTAATTTAACAGATAAAATGAGAACAATAGCAACAACAAATGCATCTAAAATCGATAATGTAGCTTCTTCTTATTCTAATTTAAAAATTAAACTTGAAGGTAACTGTGATGAATGGGGTACAGATGAGTACAACTATGCACTTGGGTTAAAAAGAGCTAAAAGTACAAAAGATGCTTTAGTTGCTGATGGTATAGATGAATCTCGTATTATGATGGTAAGTTTTGGAGAAAGTAATCCTGTATGTACAGATAAAACTGATGCTTGTTGGAAAATGAATAGAAGAGTTGATTATAAACTTTTACCATAATATAGGCTTATAAAGTGATAAAATATGGTTTCTTAATATTTGGTTGTTTTTTAACATTGGTTTATGCAGAACGATCTGTATTTGGTGCTGGTGATTTAAATTCACCTGCACCTTATGGATTAACTCCTGCTGAAAAAGTGATTATTAAAAATAAACAAATTTTATCAAAGAATCAAAAAAAAATAAATAAAGTAGATTCCTCTTTAAAAGAGTTATATGAAAGAATAGATGGCCTAGAGAGTGTATCAACAGGAGATAGTCAAAAAGTTCATAAAGCTATTTTAAGTTTAAATAAACTTAAAACAGAGTTTAAAAATTTTCAAGCAGATATCTCTTTAGAGATGGAAAAAAAAGATGCAAAAATTCAAAATCTTGAAAATAAAATAGCACTTTTAACATCAAATATTGAACAAAACAATAAAAATATAACACTTTTACAAACCTCTTTAGAAAAAGCTACAGCTATTATAAATACTATTAATGAATCTTTTGTTACTAGAAAAGATTTTAAAAATCTACTAACAGAAATAGATAAAACAAATAAAAAAACATATCGTACAAAAAGTAAATCTATAAGTAATAGTAGTTCAAAAAAATATACAAAATCAAAAAAATTATTGATTCAAGATGCAAGAAAACTTTTTAAAAAAAGTTATTTTACAAAAGCATTACCTATATTAGAATACCTTATAAAAACCAATTATAGACCAGCAGAATGTAACTATTATGTTGGTGAGATAAAGTATTATAGAAAAAAATATAGTGATGCATTGTATTTTTATAAAACAAGTATGATGTTATATGATAGAGCAAAATATCTACCTAGATTATTATTACATAGTGCTATAGCTTTTGAAAAAACAAAAGATTATGCGCAAGCAAAAAATTTTTATAGTACATTAATAGAGGTATATCCAGATAGTTCTGAAGCAAAAAAAGCTTCTAAAAAAATTAAAAAATTAAAATAAACAAAGGAAAATTATGTCAAATAATAAGGTTATTTCAATAGAGTATACTCTATATGATGCAAATACAAAAGAACAATTAGATTCAAATATAGGTCAAGCAGCACTAGAGTATATAAGTGGTATGCAACAAATTATACCGGGATTAGAGGTTGAACTTGAAAAATTAAATGTTGGTGAAAATGCAGATATTCATGTAAAAGCAGCTGATGCATATGGTGAATATAATCAAGAGGCTATCCAAGTATTACCAAAAGAACAATTTGCTGGTGTTGATCTAGTGGAGGGTATGACTTTATATGGTACAGGAGAAGATGGAGAAACAACTCAAGTAATAGTACAAAGTTTTACAGACGATGAAGTTACTATAGATTTTAATCATCCTTTAGCAGGGAAAGAGCTTATGTTTACAGTTGCTATTTTAGATAGTAGAGATGCAACACAAGAGGAGATTCAAACAGGTGTTGTAGGTGGATTAGAAGCAGCTGGTGGTTGTGGATGTGGCGAAGGTAGTTGTGGAGATCACTAATTATGAGTAAAAAAGTAGCATTTATATTTCCAGGTCAAGGTAGTCAATCTATTGGTATGGGAGAAGATTTTTATAACTCTAGTGATATAGCAAAAGAGATGATAAAAAAAGCTGGAGAGAGGATAAGTGTTGATTTTCAAGAAATTTTATTTAAAGAAAATGAACTTTTAGGTCAAACTCAATATACTCAACCAGCTATTTTATTAGTAAGCTGTATAGCTTTAAAACTTTTTCAAGAAAGATCAGATATAAAACCAGATTTTGTATTGGGTCACTCGTTGGGTGAGTTTTCTGCACTTGTTGCTGCGGGGGCTATTGATTATCTTGATGCTATTGAATTAGTTCATAAAAGAGGTTTATTTATGAATGAAGCTTGTGATGGTATAGGAGCTGGTATGATGGCTCTTGTTGGATTAGATGATGAAACTGTAGAAACTATGACAAAAGAGCAAAGAGAATCTGGAAAAAAGATATGGGCAGCAAACTATAACCTTGATGGTCAAATAGTAGTTGCTGGTATGAAAAGTGATCTTGAATCTTTAGTAGATACTTTTAAAAATGCTGGTGCAAAAAGAGCAATAGTTTTAGATATGAGTGTTGCTAGTCATTGTGAGCTTTTAAGTAGTGCAGTTGATAAACTAAATCCTTATTTAGAACAATTTATTACTAATAATTTTAATTGTGATGTGATCTCAAATGTAACAGCAAAAAACTATAATACTAAAGATGAAGCTATAGATTTACTTGGTCGTCAACTTATATCTCCTGTAAAATATAAACACTCTATAAAAGAGCATAATAATGTTGATTTTTTTATTGAGTTTGGAAATGGAGCTGTATTAAAAGGTCTAAATAGAAAAATTATAAAATCTATTCCAACTTTAAATATAAGTGATACAAAATCACTAGAAGATACATTGACTAAATTAGATGAAAATTAATATTAAAATTATTTTATTTTTAAGTATAGTTATTTCTACTTTAAATGCATTTCAACCTTCGGTTTATAAATGTTACAATGGTGGTAGAAATTCAATATTTACTTTAAATGAGATGGGAAGTGTACTTCAAAAGGAGTACACTTCTAGGCGTTATAGAGGAGTATGGATAGATTTTGGAACAGAAGCCGAAATTACGATACAATCAAATAAAATTATAAAGTACTTAATATCACCTGATAAAAATGGTGATGAAAATATGTTTATTATTTATAAAGTTAAGAATAATAGAGATTATAGATTTTGTAAAGCAGAAAAAGTACAAAATAATGATTTTTAAGTTTTTTTTAGTTTTATTTGTCTTTATCTCGTTTTCAAATGCATCTGAAGCATTACTTTGGAATGAAGTAAAAAATAGTAATAATATTAAACTTTTAGAACTATTTAAGTCTAAATATCCACAAAGTGATCTTATAGTTTTAGCTAATATGAAAATAGCTAAATTAAGAAAAAAATCTAATTTAATAAAACATAATAATATAAAACTTTTTCAATATGGTAAATATAGATGTAATAGATCTGTATTTATTTTTAATCAAAATTATAGTGCATACTATAGCTATGGTAAAAAAAGATATCAAGGGATATGGACAACAAATGGTATTGAAGTAAAAGCTAGTTTTAATATGAAAAATCAATACAATATTTTTACATTAAAACCATATTATAATAGATATAAAGTTTATAAAAATAGCAATTTATACTGCATTACACAAAATAGGAGATAGATATGAAAAAATTAGCAATAATGGGAGCCATGGAGGAGGAGATAACACCTCTTTTGGAGTATTTCACAAATATAACAAAAATAGAGTTTGCTAAAAATGTATATTATGAAGCAAGATTAGGTAATCTTGATGTTGTTATTGCATATAGCAAGATAGGAAAAGTATTTTCAACATTAACAGCAACTACCATGATTGAAAAATTTGGATGTGATACTTTACTTTTTAGTGGCGTAGCAGGTGGAATTAATCCAAAATTACAAATAGGAGATCTAATAGTAGCATCAAAATTAACTCAACATGATCTTGATATAACAGCTTTTGGTCATCCTTATGGATTTGTTCCTGGTGGCGATATATTTGTAAATACTGATGAGAAATTAAGAGAAGTTGCATTAGAAGTTGCACAAGAAAATGATATAAAATTAATAGATGGTATTATAGCTACTGGAGATCAATTTGTAGCTGATCAAAAACGAAAAGATTTTATATATGATACTTTTAAAGCAGATGCTTTAGAGATGGAGGGTTCTAGTGTTGCTGTTGTTTGTGATGCTTTAGATATACCTTGCTTGATTTTAAGAGCTATTAGTGATACAGCTGATATGGATGCTGGATTTGATTTTGATAAGTTTTTAGAAACAAGTGCTAAAGAATCTGCTGATTTTATAATAAAAATTATTCATAAATTAAAATAATCAGTTTTAAAGATAAACCTACTTTTTAATATATTGTTATAATAAAAAGTATTGATATTCTAAGACTTTAAGGAAAAAACCTTAAAGTCTTATATAAATATTTATATTTAATCAAATATAAACCGAACCTACTCTATTGAAGTAATTTCATTACACCTTGTTGTAACTGATTAGCTTGTGTTTGAGCATATGTTCCAGCTTGAGCAATAATATTTAATTTATTAAAATTAGCACTCTCAGAAGCATAATCAACATCTCTTACTACAGACTCTGCAGCTTTGATATTTGTTTGTGCAGTTGCCATATTTCTAACAGAAGATTCTAATTGATTTTGAGTTGAACCAAAGTCTGCTCTCCAACCATTAAGTTTACTTAGTGAACTATCCAT
>JAMOPZ010000002.1 GCA_027064245.1 Campylobacterales bacterium | reverse complement strand
ATCTCTAATTTCACCAACCATTAAAATATCTGGATCTTGTCGTAAGATAGATCTAAGACCAGAAGCAAATGTAAGTCCAACTTTTTCATTTACTTGTATTTGATTTATATTATCACTTTTATATTCTACTGGATCTTCTATTGTAATAATATTTTTTTGTGGAGATTCTATAGTTTGCAATAAAGAGTGTAAAGTTGTTGATTTTCCACTTCCTGTAGGTCCTGTTACAAGTATCATACCGTATGAATTTTGTGTCAAAGTAGATAAAGCACTTACTATTTTAGGAGAAATTCCTAGATTATTTAAAGTTGGAATATCACTACTTTGCATTAAAATTCTCATAACAACTCTTTCACCATAAAAAGTTGGCAATACTGATACTCTAATATCAAGGGTTTTACCAGCTATTTTTATAGCCGTTCTACCATCTTGAGGAACTCTTTTTTCACTAATATCAAGATTTGATATAACTTTTATACGACTTACTACTAAAGACATTATATTTTTATCTAATTCTATATGTTTTATTAAAATTCCATCTATTCTATATCTTACTTCCCCTTTATATTCATGAAGTTCAATATGAATATCACTAGACTTTTTCTTTATAGCAATATAAAATAAAGAGTTTACAAATTTTATTATAGGAGCAGAACCTTCATCTGTCATTATATCTGCTGATGTTTTTAAAAATTCAGATATATTTATATCATCATCCTCTTCTATACTATCTTGAGTAGTTTGTGTTATATGAGACATCTGTTTATCTGTTTTTATCTCTATTGCTTTATTATATAATTTTTCAAACGATATATCATTTAAAAATATAATAGACAGATCATAAGATTGTTTAGATAAAAAATCAAATGATACTGCCATATGCTCTTTTGATAATGCTATTGTTGTTTCATTATTTAAAGTTGTAAATAGAACAAAATTTTTTAATGCATATTCATACCCCTCATATTCAATAATATCCAATGAAGTATTATGTATCTCTTCTATATCAATCATCATCTCTTCCATATAATTGATTTAAAAGATCTGCATTTGCGCTATTATATTTTTTCAACTCTTTATGTATAGTTTTTAATTTTGTTTCTCTTATAAGATCATCTTGCTTATTTTTTAATTTTGTTTTTTCAAGTCTTAAAATAGTATCTTTTGTATATTTTTCCTCTAAAAGTTTAAGTTGTGCTAACTGATCTCTAACATAAGTTAAATCTTTTGTTTTTGGTACTATATATGGTGTAATAATAATAACTAAATTTATTTTATCATTTACTTTTTTATTATTTCTAAACAATGTTCCTAAAAGTGGTATATCACCAAAAAATGGAACTTTATCTATTGTATATTCTTTTTTATTTTTTATATAACCACCTAATATAATAGACTCACCATTATTTACTATTGCTGTTGTTTGAAGATCTTTTTTAGAAGTATTTGGCTGACCATTTGTTGTTGTTTGTCCTACATCTTCAAGTTTTGTAGATATATCAAGAAGTACTTTATTTCCATTTGAAATTCTAGGCTTTACTTTAAGTGTCAATCCTATATCTTCTCTTTTATATGTATCATTTATATTACCACCACTTGTAGTTGTAGTTCCTGTTTTTATACTTCTAGTTTCTCCTACATATATAGAACTTTGCTTATTATTAATACATAATAACGATGGTTCACTTACTATATCTGCTGCACCATTTTGATTTAAAAGATTAATTGTAGCTCCAAGAGCTAAACCTTCTGTTAAACTAGGTATTGCCAAACCCATAGCCGAAGTATCAATAGCTACTGCATTTCCACCCATATTTGCAGACATTGTTAAAAGTCCACTAGCTGCATTAGAAGTACCTGCAATTAAACCATATTTTACACCAACTTCCCTTGAACCCAATGTACTAATTTCAATAATTCTAGCTTTTACATAAACCTGCTGTCTATCTATATCAAGTTTTTTGATAAGTTCTTTAAAATATGATATCTCTTTTTTTGGTCCCATTAAAATAATAGAATTTGATTCATCATCCACAGATGCAAATGGACGATTATTTTTATCTTTATAAACTTTTTTTGCCATAATTGTATTTAAAATTTTAATTATAGATTTTGATTCTGCATTTTTTAGATATATAACATCAACTACTTTTTGAACTAAACTATCTTGAGAATCTATATTATGTAAATATTTTACTAAAAAATCTACATTTTTCTTTTTCCCTACAAACATAATAGTATTTGTATCTTTATTAAGTAAAATATTCACCTTTTCATTTAATATCTTTTCATTAAATACTGTTTTTGATACATTTCTTAAATCAGTTAAAATAGTATTGCCTTGTATATTTTTTAATTTTACTGTTTTAATATCTTTTTTACTATCTTTTGCTATTAATTTGATTACTGTTTTAACTGTTTTTATATTTGATGGGAAATCAGTTAAAACAATAGCATTACTTTGTTTATCTGTTACTAGTTTTGCATTTTTACTTAAAAGATGTCTTATTTTTGAGCTTATATAGTCTACATTTTCATAATCTATATTAAAAACCTCAGTTACCATCATAAAATTTTTAATATCTTTTGTATTATTATATATAGGTGTATTATATTTTGAAGCACTATTTAATCTAATAATTCTTAATATACCATCATTATCAATTAAGGTATATCCTTTTGACTCAAGTACATATATTACAAGATTTAAAAGATCCTCTTTATATACTGGCTTATTTGATACAAAATCAATTTTACCATTAATATTATTTGTTATTAAAATATTTTTATTTAAAATCTTTGATGTAATTTTAATAAAATCTATAATTTCTAAATTCTTAAAATTTATATTTATTGGCTCTTTTGCGTATAAAAGATTAGTTAATAGTACAACTGTTACTAAACTTTTATATATCTTATTTAATTTCATAATCTAACTCCATCTCTATATTATCTCTGAGTATCAACAGATGTATATTTTTTATTTTCTTTATCTTTTTATAAAAAAGTAGTGCATTTGCATAACTTTTTAATTTTATATTATTAACCTCTTTAATAATATCACCTTTTTGAAGACCTAATTTATCAAATATACTACCTCTTCTTAACCCCAAAACTTTAAATCCATCTATTTTTCCATTTCGTTTTATCTCTTTTATTGAAATATTATTCCAAATTTGTTTTGGATTTTGTATATATTTTTCAAGAATTGTTTTTCTTAATTTATATGTATTATCTTGAAATATTACATCATTTTTTATATGGGCATTTTGTGTATAAGTATATTTTGTTTTAATCTTTGTATTATCTAATAATACCTTAGATATTTTATTATATTTTTTAAATAAAACATATTTTGGAAATACATCTATTAATTTATATTTTTTAAACAAATCTCCAACACTTAAAATATAGGTTTTATTAATATTCTTTTCACTAATTATTATCCACCCATGTTTACTATTAGTTGTAGCATATATAGCCTTTAAAACTATTTGTGATAACAACTGATACTCTGGTTTTATACTCTTCTTTTGTTGTTTAACAATTTTTATCTTTTTTTTATGTTCTTTAAAAGCTTTTTTTATATTGTATTTTTTATATTGTACAGCTATATCTTTTATATCTAACTTTACTGATTTACTCTTAGGTAAATACAAATACAAACCTGTATCTATAGCATATGCAAAAATTATAACAAAACTCAATGGTATAAAAAAGGTTATAATTTTATTAAAAATTATATTCATAACTATATTTACCACCTTTGTTTGTTTTTTCTTTAAACTTTAAATTTTTAATTATCATAGGATATCTTTTTTGAAATTTTTTTGAAATATTCAAAACAAGACTTAGCTTTTTATTTATAATATCTATTGTACCTATTGCATTTGCTAATCTAGAATCAATTTTTATATTTATATCTAAAGGATCTAAAATACTATATATTACTTTAATATTTGAGATAGTCCTTGGAATAAATGTTTGCAAAGAATTATCACTAATAATATTTTTTATTGTAATTTGATTATAGAAAAAATAATTTTCTATCTTTATTTTAGAAATTTGTGCTATTTTAATATCATCATATTCTATTTCTATATTATCTAACCTAAACTTTAAAAATTTATCTTCACTTTTAGTATAATTTAAAAATATTTTTTCATTTTCCAATTGATTAATAATATAAAAAAATAAATTTTCTTTTGGTAAAAAAATAATTAAGGAATAGATAAATACTATAAAATATAAAATAATTCTAAATAATTTTATCATCTTAGCACTCCACAATTAACAATAAACTATTTTTATCAATAACTAATTGTTTTATTATAAAATTTGTATTTAAAACTTTATTGATAAATTTATCAAGTTGTTTTAAAGTTGTTTTAAACTCCACACGAAGAACTTTAGAACTTTTTTTTATAGTTACTGTTGTAATATTGCATGATTTTAAAATATTCTTTATTTGTATATCGACATTTTTCTTATACAACCAACTAGATTTTAATGATATATATCTTGATCCTAACTTATTATATTGTGTATATTGATCATAATCATTTTTAAACGATTGCTCTGTTTTATCTAAAATAATAACAGATATTAAAAATATACTTACTATTATAAGTAAAATTATTCTGTATGAAAACTTAATCATAATTCTATCTCAATGGTTATTGAAGTTCGTTTATTTATTATATTTTTCATTTTATATCTTTTTTGTATAATCTTTTTAATTTTAACAATATTTTTATTTTGAAAAGACACTGTAATATTATTAGATTTAACAGATATTTGCAAAATATTAGTTTGTATTTGTTGTGAAATATCCAATAAATATCCAAATATTTCTCTAATTCTTCGTTGTTTTTTATCTTGTTTGTCCATAGCTT
>JAMOPZ010000001.1 GCA_027064245.1 Campylobacterales bacterium | reverse complement strand
AATGTAATTTTGTTTCGAATTTTATCGTATAAATTATCAAATAATTCCATTATTTCTTTATCGTCACCAATATTTGTCATAATATTATCTAATTGAGAATATTGTATCGTAAAAAATTCATCAAATAATTTATTTCCTCGATAAATTATTTCTTTTTCTGGTAAATAAATATTACCTTTCATTTTCTTTTTTGTTAAATAATACAAAATTGGTTTAAATTTATTAATATCATAAATATTTAATTGATTACAAATACCAATATAAGATTTGATAAATTTTCTATTAATATCTGCATATTTACCAGTATCATGGTCGTCATTATATTTTACTTCCAAGTAATAATATTTATTATTTTTATCATAAAACAAAACATCAATATCATGCTGTATTGTTATATCTTTGGTAGTATTGTTTTTTTCTTGCTTTAAGCACTCATCAATAAGAGTATTAAAATTAGTTAATAATTGTTTATCATCATAATTATCATTTTGACAATTTGTAATAAAATTATCAACTAACTTGTCACTATATTTAGTCATAGATAATTTTATTTTCCTCTCTCCCGATATTCTTGTTTCAATATTTAGTTTGGTTTCATTTTCAACAATAATATGCAATAATTTTTCAATGAAATTACCAAACTGAATATTCATGGATTGCAATAACCCTCCAAAAATTCTATATTTTATTGGTATAAAGTGAATTTTTGCTTTATGTGTTTTGATTAACTTATTTATCTTTTTTTCACTTGAGGTGTTATCAATTGAATTAGCTATTGCTTTTTTAATAAATTCTTTTATATTATCCTGTATTTTTTATCCTATATTTTTTTCTTTTTTCATCAATTAATTTAACATTACCACCATCATTATAACACCAAAACATCCAACCATTACAACTTTCACTCTCTTTAATCATCGCACCAATTTTATGAATAGAACCAACTCCTACATCATTTTTAATATTACCATTATCTAAAATGATTGCTGAATATTTTTTATTTTTTGTAAAAATTCTATCACCTACTTTAAAATATCCTTTTTTTACTAACTCTCCCATGCTGACTCGTTGTAAAGATTTTTTTTCTGGTTCTTTTAGTTGTAAATGTTTGTAATCTTCTGTATTTATTTTAGTTAATCGTTGTTTTGATATTTCAACATATTTTACTTCTTTTTCAATTCCTATTGCTCTACGGTTTAATTTTTTTGCAACTGCACAAGTTGTTCCACTTCCACAAAATGGATCAAGTATTAAATCTCCTTCTTTGGAACTTGATAATATTACTCTTTTTAACAATTCTTCTGGCTTTTGAGTTGAGTGAGCTTTTTTTCCATTTTTATCTTTTATTCTCTCGCTTCCTGTGCATAGTGGTATGCTCCAAACTGAAGTCATCTGTTTCCCACCATTGAGTTGTTTCATAACATTATGATTAAAAGTGTATCGTTTTTGTTTTTCACTTTTTTTTGCCCAAATCAAAGTTTCAGTTGCATTTGTAAATCGAACCCCTCTAAAATTTGGCATTGGATTTGTTTTATACCATTGCACATCATTTAATATCCAAAACCCCAAATCCATCATTATTTTACCGACTCTAAAAATATTATGATAGCTCCCAATTACCCAAATTGTAGCATCATCTTTCATGACTTCGTGACAAGCACTTAACCATTCAATGGTAAATTTATCATATTCTTCATTTGAACTAAATTTATCCCACTCATCACTAACACCATTAACTTTTGTTTGATTTGGACGATAAAGTTCATTTTTTAATTGCAAATTATAAGGTGGGTCAGCAAAGATTAAATCAATAGATTTTTTAGGTATTTTTTTTAAAATATCAATACAATCACCATTATATATTCTATATTTTTTTTCAATTAAATCATTTGATGAGAATATTAATTTTTCATCACTCATTTATTACCTCATAAAATTTTTGATTTTGTCAATTTTATCTAAAAACTATTGAATATCTAATAAATTAGCTATATTTAACTACTTCTTAGCAGACATTATAGCACTTTTAGTCAGATATGACAAATTAATAGGACATATAAAATCTCCTATTAATTGTAGAAAATATTTCAATTTGAAATATTTTTACTGTTTTTATAAAAATTTGATTATAAGGACATTTTTGGGAGTTAATTGAAAATTATCGGGGCAATAGGACAAAATGCCCCTTAAGGTGGGAGATTAATTTTATAAGTAGATTAATATAAGAAAAATAGGATTTAAGTACTATTATATCTCCAAGTTTCTATACAATTATATCTAAAAACACCATTAAACACTTAAAATGGCCAAACACTTTCTACAAGCTTAGTACCCCACCCTTTTTTATTGTTTTGATCAAATTCACCTTCAGTTTTATAAAGTATCTTAGCATCTGCTATATATTTTGAATCTATAGTATTTGTTTGGTCTATATCATAAGGTCTAATAACTCCACTTATTTCGATAATTTGCTTTTCGCCATTTATAAGCATTTCTCTACTACCGGAAATAAAATAATTGCCATTATTTAATATCTTTATAACTCTTGCGGAAATAGTTGTGGTAAATTTTTCATTTCTACTATTATCTCCTTTGCTGGCAAAATTGTTTTGAGAATCCGTTGAAAAACCTATATTTGCTAACCCGTTAACTTTATTGACAGCACTATTGATGGCAGCATTACTGCCGGTAGTAGTAAATAATCCCCCACCAAGTTTATCCGAATTGTTTTTAGATAAACTTTTTTTTGCACTTGAGCTTTGAAAAATATTTTCATCTATTACAACAGTTACTAAGTCATTTACATTCATAGCTTTTCTATCGGAAAAAAGAGGATTGTCTCCTCTGCCGAAAAGACTACCTTCGTTTTGTATGGAATTACCCTTTTCTTTTGATGGTAACTGTTCTACATAGGCAGGAGGTTTCATTGCAATTTTTGGATCCAATGTCTTAGTTGTACATCCGCTAAAAAAAAGCATTACAAAACTTATAAAATAAAAAATGGCTCTAATTTTCATATTTTCTCCAATATTTTGTTATAATACGATAATTTTTAAGCAAAAAAAGTTCCAACTTTAAAAGGATAAAATATGTCAAACTTAAAAGAAAAGCTAAAAGGTGATTTAAAAGATGCTATGAAATCTAAAGATACCGTCAAAAGAGATACGATTAGGTTTTTGATGAGTGCTTTAAAACAAGTGGAAGTAGACGAGAGAAAAGAGTTAAGCGATGAGGATATTATAAAAATCATTCAAAAGTCGGCAAAGCAAAGAGAAGATTCAATGACTCAATATAAAAATGCCGGCAGAGACGACCTGTATCAAAAAGAGTTGAATGAACTAAATATATTGAAATCTTATCTACCGGCACAATTAAGTGATGATGAATTGAAAAAAATAGTCAAGAACACTATTGTAAAAACAGGAGCAACCTCTCTTAAAGATATTGGCAAGGTGATGGGGGCTGTTATAAAAGAGTGTGCCGGAAAAGCTGATGGAAAAAGGATAAATATTATAGTGAAAGAATTACTTGGATAGAACAATAAATAGAGCATGAAGAAGTCTCAAGCTCTCTTCATGTTCTATTTATCCGATTATATTATATGTTTGTCTGGCTATCTCAAACTCCTCATTTGTTTTTATGACAAATATCTTAATTTTTGAGTCATCCTTGCTGATAATATCTTTGTCTTGTCTATTTTTTTCTTTGTCAAACTTTACAAAAATAGAATCCTCAAGCCCGCAACAAATCTTTTCTCTAACAATTGAAGAGTTTTCTCCTATGCCGCCGGTAAAGACTATCGCATCTACTTTTCCGATAGCGACACAATATGCCCCTATATATTTCTTAACTCTGTAGCAAAATATTTCGAGAGCTAACCTTGCCAACTCATCACCATTTTTTGCACTTTGTTCTATCTCTCTCATATCATTATAACCGCAAATCCCCTTAAGTCCGCTCTTTTTATTAAGTATTTTATCAAGTTCATCTATACTAAGCTTAAATCTTTTTGAAAGGTAAAATACAATAGCAGGATCCATGTCTCCGCATCTTGTACCCATAACAAGACCCTCAAGAGGGGTGAGTCCCATCGAGGTATCTATGCTTTTACCATCTTTTATAGCTGTTATGCTTGCACCGTTTCCAAGATGTATGGTGATTAGATTGGTTTTATTTTCATCTTTTTTAAGCTTTTTTGCCGCCTCTTTTGCTACATAGTGATGAGATGTCCCATGAAAACCGTATCTTCTGACATGATCATTTTTGTAGTATTCGTACGGCAATGCATATACATAGGCTTTTGGAGGCAAACTCTGATGAAAAGCAGTATCAAATACGGCAACTTGCTTTAGCGAGGGGTATTCCCTATCTATAGCTTTTATACCAAGAAGATTGACAGGATTATGTAAAGGTGCAAGAGGCGAAAGCTCCTCTATTTTTTTTATCACTTTATTGTCTATCAAAATAGCACTACTAAAATACTCTCCTCCATGAACAACTCTATGCCCTACCCCTGCAAGTTCATCAAAGTTTTTTACCACATTATGCTCTATCAAAAGCTCTTGTAAAAGTTTCAGACCATGAGCATGATCTTTTATAACTACCTCTTTTTTTACTGTTTTTTGTCCAAATTCCAGCTCTAAATGCCCATCATTTTCCCCTATTTGTTCTATCAAACCCGAACACAAAACACTCTCGTCTTTCATATCAAAAAGCTTAAATTTTATAGAAGAGCTACCGCTATTTAGTACCAATATTTTCATTCATTTTCTCCAGCTTGTATAGCCGTGATGGCTACGGTATTTACAATATCTTCTACAAGACAACCTCTGCTTAGATCATTAACCGGTTTTTTAAGCCCTTGAAGTACCGGTCCTACGGCTATGGCATTGGAGCTTCTTTGTACTGCTTTATAAGTGTTGTTGCCGGTATTTAGATCAGGAAATATAAACAC